>NZ_JBAQPS010000131.1:0-1755 GCF_049305995.1 Sulfuricurvum sp. | reverse complement strand
CTCAATGCCAAATAAGGATACGTCCCTTTATCCATGAAATGATCTAATGTAAAACCATTTTTTGTTTTTGTTGACGTACTAAATTTATTGATAAACTCAATATTGCAAAAATAGCAGGTATGGACTTCAATATTATCTTCAAAAAACTTGGCTATTTTTGGCTGAAGTTTTGAAATTTTAGGAGTAATTGTTTTTGACTTTGCTTTGTCATAATTGAAAATTTGTTTGACGATATTATGTTTACTCGAATACTTTGAGCCGATTTTTGTTTTAATTTCCTCTAATTTTTCAAAATCACCGCACACAATATCTTTTAAACTATAACAATTGAGTTTTGATTTGAGATGTGTATTGTAATATGTTTCAAAAGAGTCATTTTGGATTCTAAGCTCTGAAATCAATGTATAATAATCATCTGCTAAATTCGGCTGATAGGGAATTTTAATCATTCTCTAAACTTTCCAAATATACTTTGACTCGTGATATCTCTGCACTTTTCGCTTCATCTTTACCGAGCAATATCTTCTCTATCTCCACAAGATGGTTTTTGACCACTTGTTTTAAATATGCTTCTCCGATAATCGATTGAATATTCCAAAATGCTTCTTTTTTTTCTTCGTATTGAACTTTTAATTCTGCTTTTTTGATCTCGTTATTTGTATGTTTTTCGACTTCGTTGTAAAAATCAATAATCTCATTAATTTTACTTTTTGCAAACTCTCCCATCAAACCATCATCCATAAAAAAGCCGTGAGATAAGAGGGTGTGGATATTAGCTCCAAAGGTATCAATATCAACTTTTTCTTCTTTTCCATCTTTTAAAAATATTACATTTTCTTTTGGGATATCTGAGAGGATAAATGGTGAATGAGAGGTGATTATCAGATGAACTTTTTTTTCCAATTTTTTAGCGATACTGATGAGTTCATTTATAAACTTTTTTTGCCAATTAGGATGTAATGTATTGTCAGGTTCATCCAAAAAAAATAAAAACTCTTTTTGATTATAACTTACTAGATTTACTATAAAACTGTAAATTGTTTTTTGCCCATGACTTAAAGAACTATACGTTGCACTATTTTCTGCCCTAAAATCAAACTCTAACTCATCTATCATTGTATGAAAAAACAAGTCTAAATAATCAGTTCCAAATATTGTTGCAATATTTTCAATTTTAATAAAAACACCAGCATGTTTCTTCAATAATTCATACTTTTCTTTTTCTACAAAACTAATAGCACACTTTTTCAATACTGTTTCAACCTCTTCAGTCGTTACGGTTAAATTAAAATTTTTAGAATCTAATTTTTCTGTCAAATTAATCTTCTCAAAAATATTATCAATACCCTCAAACCTGCTGAACAAGTAAAGCATATATTCATCTTGAAGATTTTTTAGAGCACGAATAGCATCGATAATTACATCTGGATCACTTTGAGGCTCCCATCCTAAAGCAGATTTCACACCTGCTATGTCTAGTTCATTATGCTCATATTCAGAATTGAGCCATAATTCTCGAAATGAATACTCAATCCCATGTGGTTTAAAATTAAAAAGTTCAAAATCTAAATTTTGTAACTTTAAATAGTTCTCAGTAATAAGTTCATTTGTTTTTGATAAATTAATAGTTGTTAAATAGCTTCTTGATTCTGCCAAATTCAAATTATCCATTGAGTAATAGAGAACTTTTCGTAAAAATGAAATCGTAAAGTTTTCTATCTTTAGTGATGAAGTAACTTTAACTTTATTGGTATA
>NZ_JBAQPS010000130.1:0-2627 GCF_049305995.1 Sulfuricurvum sp. | reverse complement strand
TTGGTCATTGTTTCCACTCTTTATCATTGCGGTGGCACATATTTGTGCCATTAACTGATTGATACCGTTGGTTAATGATCTATCCCCTGAAGTTGTAATTGGCACTATATGGCATATCTCGACGTTGGCTTATTTGGTATCTCAACACATCAGACAAATGCAGATAGAGAATAATCAGCTATATCTACAATCGCGTAACACAGCTATAGGTGAAACGATTGCCCATATCGCGCATCAATGGAAACAGCCGCTAAATGCAGTAGCCAGTATCCAAAACAATATCAAAGCTTTATTGCAATACAAAATAAAAATTTCTGAGGATGAGCTCTATGATGCCGTTGATAACAGTAGTCGACTGTTACACCATATAGGTAGCACGATCGATACATTTTATGGATTTCTAACGCACCATAATGATAATAAGAAATCTTTTCTCCTCAAAGAGCAGATTGAAACCGTTTTAAAATTGATCGAATATGATTTTAAAAATACTAATGTAAAATTATCGATTGACGGTGATACGCAGGCGATTATTATGGGAAATGCAAATGAGTTTATTCATGTCATACTTAACATTATTCTCAATGCCAAAGAGGCTTTTGAACAGGTAGAAGTTGAATCAGCCGAAATTCGTATTATCATTAAAGAGAGTGATGATCAATGCTTGATCACTATTGCTGATAATGCGGGAGGGATCCGTATTGAGCCTATTAAATTAATATTTAATCGTTACGTCTCAGGTAAAAATGGAACAGGATTGGGACTGTATATGGCTCGTGAAATTGTGGTTAACCGTTTCGGAGGGGAGATTACAGTAGAAAATAAAGACAAAGGGGCAGTTTTTTCGATTCTTTTGCCCTCTAGACCCGTCAATACGCTTGTAATCCCAACACGTGAACAGGATTTAGAACAGATTCAGAATTTAACCCGACAAATTCTCGATTTGGAAAAGGTTAAAAATGATTTGAGTCGATGGGCAGAGATTTTTACACATGCACAGTGGGCTATCATGGTTCACCTAGGAGAAAGTGACATTTTTGAACACGTGAATCCGGCTTTTTATGCACTTTATGGGTACTCTTCTGAAGAGTTGAAATATTTACGAGTGCGTGATCTTTTTGTACCTGAAGCATTAGAGTCTTTGGCTGAGTTTTCATCCAAGGCATTTGAAACCGGATATATAATTTTCGAATCGATTCACTGTCGAAAAGACAGAACGCGATTTCCGGTTTCTATCGAACTGATCGTTATTAAAAATGATGAGGGAGAACTGCTATACCATATTGCTAATGTTTGGGATTTGAGTGAAAAAAAAGAATCTGCAAAAAAACTTCATCTTGTTACAACGGCAATAAACAGTACCGATGAAGCGGTTTATATTAATGACGTAAATTTATCGATTATCTATGTCAATGAGAGTGCATCTAAAATGCTTGGATATTCCTCAGATGAACTGAGAGAATTATCGATTGGGGATATAGATGCCAACTATAGCAATGAAGAGTTGATAGAATTTAGAAAAACTCTTCATATGAATTGTTCCACCACTTTTGAAACACAGCACAAGATGAAATCCGGTGAAGTGATTGATGTAGAGATTGTTGCAAATCTATTTGAGTTTGAAGGTCAACACATCGGTTTGTCGATTGTCAAAAATATAACTGAACGAAAATATGCCCAAGAACAGCTCCTAAAAAGTGCTGAGGAATATCGAACGATTGTTGAAAATTCAAACGACAATATTGTCCGTTATGATAAATACGGTCGTATCCACTATATGAACCCAACGCTTGAAATGACACTTGGAGTTTCGCTTGACGACGTGATTGGAAAAACACCAACGGAAATTTGGGGTCAAGAATACGATGAGTTTGAACAAATTTTACATCGTGTGATAGCTATCGGATCTGATGAAAAATATAATTTTAAATTTACCGGATCTAACGGAACTACTGAAATTCATCAAATACATTTTATTGCTGAGTGTGATAGAAAAGATACCATATCCGGTGTACTTGTAATAGGACGAGATATTACAGAAATTGCAAATTTATAACAAACTAATAACCATTAATCCAAAATTATCACCTTTATCTTTCTGAAATTCATTAAATAAACTTTTTCTATAAAAATGTGACCAAAAAGTGACCGTTTTTATGAGATCATAAGATAAATTTTGACAAACACCACGTACACTAGATCGATCATGTGGTGAAGGCATAGGATCATGGATAACAATATTGTAGTGGATGTTACGGAATATAACAACCATCTTTCTCAGATAGAACGGATAAATTTTGCGATTAACCATACCGATCAGGCGATTTTTATCGCTAAAGGGGAGCATAATGAGATCCCTTTATTCGTTTTTACCAATAAAAAAGCATCTGATATGCTCGGATATTCTAGCGAGGAATTGTGCGATGGTATGGGATCAATTTCACTTGATATGGAATACTCCTTTGAACGTATGAAGCTTATAGAAGAAGAAAAACATGGACAATTTGAGACTTTTTATAAAACAAAAAGCAATAAAATAATTCCCGTAGAAGTAACTGTCAACTTTTTTCTTCAAAATGAAGAACAATATAAGATTATCGTGGTAAAAGATCTATCACTGTTAAAAC
>NZ_JBAQPS010000129.1:0-2547 GCF_049305995.1 Sulfuricurvum sp. | reverse complement strand
CCAGTTTATGGTGCTTTGCACAAAGAGGGATTAAATTGTATCGGTGATTCATCCCATAGTGACCGATAGAGCCGCCGTCATCGGCGTTCGCTTGAGGGACGATATGGTGCACTTCATCCACCGCTTCGTCGCACAGCGCGCATTTAGTGAGAAAGAGCTTGTTGTTATAACGGCTCTTTTTCTCCCGCTTCAGCATCGAAGCTTCATGGGTTTTGTCGGTGATCCGTCCTCGAATCTCATACGCCTTTTTCAAAAAAGTCTCATCCATGTGGAGCGATTTAGCAAACTCTAATCCGTATAGGGTCGAGCCGCTTCCGCTTTTGAGCTTTCGGTCATACACCAGTTTATCGCTTGCTTCGTCATAATAGACCCCCAGATGGAGCAATACGATCTCTTTCGCTTTTTGGATTTCGGCGAGGGATGAAAGCTGATGCAGATGGGTGGCAAAGATAAACATACTCCCGATCTCACGAAGTTTGAGGATTGCACTCGCGACGATAGCAAGAGCCGATTCGGTCTCGGTTCCGTGGCTGATTTCATCTCCTAGAATCAAGGTGTTTTCCGTCGCACGGTTAAAGATATTACGCAGTTCCAACATCTCCACGGCGAATGTGGAAAGCCCTTTGTAAAGGTTGTCTTTGGAGACGATTCGGGTAAGGAGCTTATCGACGGGGGCGAAACGCATCATGGCACACGGAACGAAAAATCCCCCTTGCGCCATCACGACCGAGAGACCGATACTCTTCATAAGCGATGATTTACCACTGGAGTTAATGCCGTACAAAAGCACCCCTTTGACATCCTCACCGTTCTCTATCGTCGTGTGTTCCTCATAGATATGCTGATCGAGTGAACCTAAGAAAAGATCATTCGGGATAAAAATACCATTCTCTTCACGCGATTCGATCAACGGATGACGAAGCCCGACCGTCTCGATAAAGGCTTTGGGTGATGGGACGATGGAGGGGCGGACATAGCGGTACTGCTTCGCACACTTCGCCCCACTCAAACTCACATCGACGACAGCAAGAAACGATATCAGATGCTCTATTGCATGGGAAAATCGTTTTTCGATCTCTTCGAGGTGTTCGCGGTAGCGCTCTTTCACCTGAGCGATCATCCGCGATTTTGCCCCTGCGTTTTCGATGGAGAGTTCGTCCAACAAAGTTGATGAAAGTTTGACGGTTGTTTTGAGTTTACGAATCTGAAAATCACGGAAAAAATAGTGCTGATTATCTAATGTAAAAAAGCTGTTATGCAGTGCCTCTTCGACACTCACATAGCGGTTACGGGTCATAAGGAGATGATACCCCTCACTCTCCAACCATCCGATAGAAGCAAACGATCCCCCAGACTCGAAAAAGGTATCGATATGCTCGATGATACCATTTAGTTTTGAGACATTGTTGCTTTGGAGCTGTTCGAGGGCATCGATAGAGGGGTCAATCCCCTCGTTGAAAAGATTCTCATCCACTTGATCGCGTCGGAATTTGGCACATGATTCGATATTAAAGATACGGCGTAGCTCCGAGGCACAATGGGCACACTCCTGCGCACTCGATTTATCATACGCGATTTTGAGACGGTCGGCATCCTCAAACAACGATTCCGCCGCACTGAGCGACGCATAGAAATAGGCGAGTTCGAACGGATGAAGTTTCCCCAGTTTGAGACGGCGCAGTATCCGCTCCAGATCATACACCTCTTTGAGCTTCGTCTCAAAAGGGGCGATATGTTCCCCCATTTTATCGATCAAATCGTACCGCTCTTCGAGAAGTTTGACATCACAAATCGGGTTCAGAAGCCGTTCGCGCAATAGTCGTTTTCCCATCGCCGTAGAGGTTTTATCGATGAGCTTTAGGAGTGTCATCTCATCCGAATCGCGTGAGATAATCCCCAACTGCTCCGCCGCATTGTTCCCCAGATACATATAACGCGCCGTCCCCAAAAACGTCGGACGATTCATCTTCTCAATAATCCCCGCATCGTGGTCAATAATGACGTTTATGAGGATACAAAGCGATTCGGAGGCATAAGGGAACCGCTCCAAATCGAGATACTCGATAGGACTCAGCAGTGAGCGTATCTGATAAATCCGCTCAAACAGTTCATTTTGATAATCGATCCGCAGACGTTTCTCATTCATCGAGGTCCGATGGTGATTCTTGATCTCCAGATAGCGGTTCACCTCGTCACGGTCGATATCCCCCGCACAAAACGTCACCACCACCTCAGAGGTTTGGTAGCTCTGCAACAGCGTAAACACTTCATCTAGTGCGTACGTTTTATCTTCGCGGGTTCCATGTATCTCGTTGATGAGCGTTTTCCCCGTCCCCACATCGATTGCGGAGTAGCCGATAGAATAAACCCCGTTGTTTTGATCGATCAACAGCGAAGCGATATAGTTCTCGCTCGCTTCGGCGATGTAGTCGAAATTCGTCCCCGGAGAGATGATATTGGAGATATAGCGGCGAATATGGGGAACTTCCCCCTGCTGACGGACGAGGACAATCGTGTATTTTTTCGACTGAACGAGACGTGATAGAT
>NZ_JBAQPS010000128.1:0-3177 GCF_049305995.1 Sulfuricurvum sp. | reverse complement strand
CTTCAGAAATGATTTGAATGTTAAATTTGAATTCCCTAAGGAATTCCCTAAAAAAAGATTTCTCAAAGATGTCATTTGGGATTTAAAAGATAATGTTTTAGCGGCTAAAGATAAGAACTATACACATGGAAATGATTGTGCCATAGAGAATCATGAGTATATGATTGGCGGTTTTTCAACCATGTACATGTCTCGCAACAGGGTTAGGGAGTGGAATGAGCCCTCTTTTACCATTCAAGCGGGAGGAAGACATGCACCTCTGCATCCATCTGCTCCAAAAATGGAATTTGTAGAACAAAACAAAAGAATATTTGTCCCTAAACACGAACATCTCTATAGACGCCTCAGCGTAAGAGAATGTGCGCGGATACAAACTTTTCCTGATACACACAAATTTTATTATGATAACTTGAGTGCTGGCTATAAAATGGTAGGTAATGCGGTACCACCTAATTTAGCTTATTATTTAGCCAAACAAATACATGATACCCTAAAAGCAGCTGTTACAACCGATATAAAAGTAGAAAAATCTATTGTAGAACAAAACAACTCCTTAAAAAATGAGCATAGCGCCTCATAACCGAACAAGGACTGGACAAAGAGAGCAAAAGAGTCTATAATGCGACCTAGAATTGATTGGGGTATAGGCAAATGGTATGCCAACAGTTTTTGGTACTGTAGATTGTAGGTTCGAGTCCTACTACCCCATCCACTTTTATACCGCGGAATAGAGCAGTCCGGTAGCTCGTCGGGCTCATAACCCGAAGGTCGTAGGTTCAAATCCTGCTTCCGCAACCAATCACTAATTAACTCCCTCCCAAATATTCAACATCCACTTCACAATAATTACAACGCTTAAGATTAGTTTTGCTACCATAAAGGATTCCTACAAAAAGGGTTCTTTGTGATAGGTTCAACACAAAACTGTTACCTCCTCGACACCTCCGTTATCTTAGATGATCCCACCAACATTTTACGAATCAGTGACGAAAACCATAACGGTGTCGTTATCACCAACGTCGTTTTAGCCGAACTCAACAGCAAAAAAGACGATATGCGCTCCGAAGCGGGGTTTCAGGCACGGGAGTTTTTCCGTCTTGCCGATGCGGCGTGGGGGGAACCGATCAGCTTTATCGAACTTCCCGAATGTGTCCGCAACCATGTTGATATGGATGCGTGTAAAAATGACCGCTACTATCGGCTAGCTCTCAATTTTGACCGCTCACTGCATGGTGGAGAGGCCAACCTCATCGATCTCTTTATCGTTCACCGTGAAAATTACCGAGTTTCTCATAATTTCTCCGAGCCAAAAGGGATCAATGACGCTAAAATCGCTGAGATTGCCGACGATTATGATTTGACCCTCCTCAGCAACGATATGTCGTTTCGCATCGCCGCAGAAATCCGGGGAATCCGAACCCAAAGTATCCGCAACAGCAGTGTCGAAGCGCCGGAGCAAATCGATTTTACCTATACGTATGAGTACGAAGAGACTCCTGCTATCCCTGAGAGTGTCGAACACCATAATTTTGACCAAATCACCTTTGTTCAAAAGGCACTCAGCACCACCTCCGAGATGTATGAAACGGGAATCCAACGTCACGCATTCAGCTTCAACAACCAAATCGAGTGGTGTGATTTCGATCGTCGTTTCGGGGAACACTTCAACGAAGAGCTTGTCCGTCCTCTGAATCTGGAGCAAAAGTTCTATTATGCGATGATGACCCATCCCCAAAACTACGTCACCGTCGTTGCCGGTTCTACCGGATCGGGTAAAACTCTCGTAGCGTTGCAAGCAGGGCTAGAGCTGGTCGAAGAGGGGATTGTCGAGGGGATCGTTTATGCCCGCAATACTGTTACCTCGAACGATCAACAAGCGGAGCTAGGATTCCGAAAAGGGGATGAGGAGCAAAAGCTCAGCTTTTTCATGTATCCCCTTTATGCTGCTGTCAACTTTACCATCGAGTACCAAAGCAAACGTTCCATCGATGCACGCGTCGAGTATACCGGCAATACAAACTCGGTGAAACGGGAAAATGCCACTGAAGTGTTTATGAAAAAATACAATATCGAAGTAATGGATATCGCCCATATGCGCGGTACGACGATCTCAAGAAAGTTTGTAATCATTGACGAAGCGCAAAACATGACCAACGCTACCCTCAAACTTATCGGAACCCGTATGGGAGATGAGACACGCCTTGTCATTATGGGTGACCCCGGACAGATCGACCATCCGTTCCTCTCGAAACGACGTAATGCGCTGGTGAGTTTACTCAACAAAGCACAGCATAATAATTTTATCGCGGGGATTCAGTTGAGACATACAATTCGTAGTCAAGTTGCAGATTGGTTTGATAAGAATTTTTAGGGATTTTTCCGTTCGCCCTGAGCCTGTCGAAGGGTCGTTCATGGTTCGACAAAACAAGGGTACCGCTCGCAAAGCGATGTTTCCTTGAACTCACCACGAACGGAAAGGAATTTAGATTGGTAAAACGCGAATCTTTTGTGAAAGCTTCTCTTTGAGTGTCGCTTCGATAGCATACAACGTCCCCGTACTCGAACTCGCACACCCATTACACGCACCCAAATAGCGAATATAAACATCGATATAATCCGGTGAATCTTTGATATCGATAACTTCCATATTACCACCATCCATAATCAAAAACTGACGAATCGATTCATCTACTACACTATCAATCGCTTTGATTTTCTGAACCAACGTCATCGCTTCGAAATCACCGTGACTTCCCGCATCTGCCGCATTGCGCATTTTCTCTTGATCCATCTCGACACGAACATCCGCCAAAATATCAACGAGATAGTACTCACGAGCTTCATGTCCGCCCGGTTTGATACACGATTTACAGAAACCGCCTGCCTTCGTGTAATCAGTTACTTGCTCGATGGTTTTAAGGTCATTGAGGCGGATTACTTCGCGAAGTGTTCCCAAACTCACACGAGCACATTCACATACGATAATCTCATCTTCAAAACTCGATTCATCGACACCGAGATACAACCCTGCCGCTTTTTTGATAACGTCGTACGCC
The DNA here is from genome assembly GCF_049305995.1 of Sulfuricurvum sp. Taxonomy (GTDB): domain Bacteria; phylum Campylobacterota; class Campylobacteria; order Campylobacterales; family Sulfurimonadaceae; genus Sulfuricurvum. The sequence goes on along the minus strand of NZ_JBAQPS010000128.1, from coordinate 121 downwards.
ATAACGGAACAGTGCATTTTTTGAGGCGGAACGGCTGGAACATCGGGAGTATCACGAAGTGCCATCTCAACATCGATATTGGTGATTTTAACCGCTTCTTGAACCGTTTTACCGATACAGA
>NZ_JBAQPS010000127.1:0-14717 GCF_049305995.1 Sulfuricurvum sp. | reverse complement strand
ACTTTGTTCCGTTTCTTTAGTCTCAGAAATAGTGATAGAAACATTAATCACATCACTTTGAATCATAGAAAATTGTTCAATTTTAGGTGAAATAATCAAGCTATACCCAACCAAACCAACTAAAACGATAAAAAAAGAAAACGAGATTAAGCCGCTAAGAAAAAAATAGCGTTCTTGATTCGAACCCATCTACAAAGTCCTCATACTAAAAACTTTGCAAATAGATTGTTTATTGTGCAGTGACAAGAGAAACATTTTGAAAACCGGCTTTTTTTACAACCGCTAAAACATTCATAACATCACTGTAATTCAAACGTCCATCAGCACCAATTCGTACAGTAGAATCAGTGGGATAAGAGGGAGCCAATCGAATAAAATTATCTGCAAATGTTTCAATAGCAAATTGATCATTACCAATTTTAATTTTCTTGTCATTCGAAATCATAATTTCGATCGATTCTTTTTTAGTGATCTCTTTTTGAGCCGAACCATTAGGAAGACGAATCAACTCCTCATAAACGATATTAGGAGAAATTACCATCAAAATTGCCAAAAGAACCAACATTACATCCACGAGGGGAGTAATATTTAATTCTGGCTTTTCATCCCAATCAAACATGATTAAACCTCTTTTGAGAGGAGAGCATCACCTTGCATACGGATCAATCCCGAGAGCTCAAATGCTTTTCGTTTTAAAATTTGATGATAAGTATAAGCAAAAATTGCTACAAAAATCCCCGACGCCGTTGCAACCAACGCATCCGATACACCAGCAGCAATAATACTCATTGTTCCGCTTGCCTGTCCGATATTATCAAATGTACCCAAAATGGAAATCACCGTACCAAAAAGGCCGATAAACGGTGTAGTGGATGCAACAATGGAAAGAAACATTAATCCTTTAGTCGCTTCCTTCGTTGTCGCATACGTTGCCATATCAAATAATGACGTGCTAAAACGTTGTGAAGATTTACAAAAATGACTTAAATAAGCATAATCAGGAATTTGATGAGAGCCCATCAGTAGTGATTCAAGCGATTGATTTTCAGTAGATATCCATTGATTGAGTGAAAAAAAACGATAGAAAAAAACCCAATTAACGGAAATAAAATAGAGTGAGAGAACCAGCAACACTATAAGTGTTACTGGATGACTTTTATCGTAATAATCAGCAAATGTATGAAACATTGTTGAGATTAAACGTGATGTGCCGCTGATTCGATACGTGCTGATACCGATGCGATCATAGCATTGGAATCTGCTACGCTATTAATGAGTGATTTTGCTTCATCCAAGGCTTTAGCAATATCTCCTTCGCTTTCTCCTCGGATTGCGACAGCACCATCAACTAATACAACCACTTTGTTTTGGGTAATTTGAACAACCCCCCAATTCACAACGATTGATTCAGTTTTCCCATTCTCTTTATGTATATCGATAACTCCCGCTTGAAGCAAAGTCGTTAAAGAGACATGTTCTGGGAGAACGCCGAACTCTCCCTCTTCCCCCGGAAGGGTGACGCTTTTAGCAAGATCATTAAAAATAGACCCGCTTGGCGTTAGCACTTCTAATTGGAGTGTTTCCATAGTATTTCCTTATAAGGCGAGAAGCAATTACTTGCTTTTCATTTTTTCAGCTTTCTCGATCGCCTCATTCATATTACCAACCATGTAAAAAGCACCTTCTGGCATGTGGTCGAATTCACCCTCAAGAATACCTTTAAACCCTTTGATAGTGTCTTCAAGTTTAACATATTTACCAGGAGCACCGGTAAATACTTCCGCTACGTGGAAAGGTTGAGAAAGGAATTTCTCAATTTTACGTGCACGTTCAACCACTGATTTATCATCTTCAGAGAGCTCATCCATACCAAGAATTGCAATGATATCTTGCAAATCTTTGTATTTTTGAAGTGTTTTTTGAACACCGCGAGCAACACCGTAATGCTCTTCGCCGATAATTTGCGGATCAAGTAAGCGTGATGTTGAATCCAATGGATCAACCGCAGGATAGATCCCTTTTTCAGCGATTTTACGGTTAAGAACCGTTGTCGCATCCAAGTGAGCAAATACAGAAGCCGGAGCAGGGTCAGTCAAGTCATCCGCAGGTACGTATACCGCTTGAACCGACGTGATTGAACCTTTTTTGGTTGATGTAATACGGTCTTGAAGAGCACCCATTTCACGAGCCAATGTCGGTTGGTAACCAACGGCTGATGGGATACGTCCAAGAAGTGCTGACATCTCAGAACCTGATTGTGCAAAACGGAAGATGTTATCGATAAACATCAATACGTCAAGCCCTTTCTCATCACGGAAATATTCCGCCATGGTAAGACCGGTAAGAGCGATACGGTTACGTGCTCCCGGTGGTTCTGACATTTGACCATAGCACAGTGCTACTTTGTCCAAAACACTTGATTCTTTCATCTCGTGATAAAGGTCATTCCCCTCACGAGTACGTTCACCGACACCGGCGAAAACAGAAAGACCGCTATGTCCTTGAGCAACGTTGTTGATCAATTCCATGATAATAACGGTTTTACCAACACCGGCTCCACCGAAGAGACCGACTTTACCACCTTTACCATACGGTGCCAAAAGGTCAACAACTTTAATACCCGTTTCGAACATCTCAGTTTTTGTACTTTGATCAACCAACGGTGGAGGGTCACGGTGAATTGACCAAGTTTCACAATCAGTGACTTGATCTCCGCCATCGATGGTTTCACCGATTACGTTGAAAATACGTCCAAGAACTTTTTCTCCAACTGGAACTTTGATTGGAGCACCTGTAGCATGAGCAGCCATTCCACGAACTAGACCCTCAGACATATCCATAGCGATCGTTCGTACACGACCGTTTCCAAGGTGAGATGCTACTTCAAGAACAAGACGAGTCGTATTCCCTTCCACACTTACGTTTACTTCGATTGCTTCGTTGATAGTTGGTAAATAACCTTCAAAATCTACGTCAACAACCGGACCAATTACTTGAGCAATTTTACCAATCATTCTTTCCTCCATAATTATTTCATCGACTCGACGCCGCTGATAATCTCGATAAGTTCGGTTGTAATCGATTCTTGTCGCGCTTTATTAAACTTGACTTTTAACGAATTAACCATCTCTTTCGCGTTGTTGGTTGCAGCATCCATTGCCTGCATACGCGCACTGTGCTCTGCCGCAACAGAATCGATCAAAGCATAATACATATTGTATTCAGCGTATTTTGTTACTAATGAATCGAGCATTTTCTCTTCATCTTGTGCTTCAAGTTCTAACATTGTATTAGACACTTTTTCGCAATCATAACTCTCTACGTTGACCGGCAAAATGCGATTAACATGCAACTCTTGGGTAATAATATTTTTATATCCGTTATACACAAGATAGACAGCATCAATTTTACCCTCTTTGAAATCATTGATCGAGCGCGTCATAAACTCACTTGAACGCTGCATATCCGGTGCTGAGCTGAGATTTTTAACTTCATCAATCATTTCTACTTGATTATAGCTAAAAAACTCGATCCCTTTTTTCCCGATACCGCGAAGGCGGATTTTGACATTTTTATTTTTGTATTCACTCATAAGGCGTTTAACGGCTTTAATGGTTTGCATATTGAAACCGCCGCACAGACCTTTATCCGCTGTAACAAAAATAATATCGATCGTTTCAGGAGCATCATTTTCAATAAAGCAGCGATTTTCAATCCCGCCCACTTTGTTACATTTAATACGCCCTGCGATTTCAGCTATCACTTGATTCGTTTTTTGTGCAAACAGACGTGAGCGCTTCGCAAGCTCTTCCGCACGACGAAGTTTCGCCGTAGAGACAAGCTTCATAGCACGTGTGGTTTTTTGCGTGTTCGAGACGCTCTTAATCTGTCGTTGAATCTCTTTCAAGTTAGCCATAAAGATCCTTATTCAGCAACGAAAGTAGATTTAAACTCTTCGAGTGCTTTTTTCATCATTGCCATTGTTTCATCATCGATTTTAGATGTTTTAGCAATATTTTCAAAAATTTGAGGATAAGATGCCTCTACGAACGGATAAAGATCCGCTTCAAATTTAACAACATTTGAAGCAGCCATATCATCGAGGAAACCTTCATTACCTGCAAAAATAATCAATGATTGTTTCTCTGCTGAAAGTGGAGAATACGGAGGTTGTTTCAACACTTCCACCATACGTTGTCCACGCTCAAGTTGTTTACGGCTTACTTCATCCAAATCAGAAGCAAACTGAGCAAACGCTTGAAGCTCACGGTATTGTGCCAAATCAAGACGCAATGTTCCGGCAACTTGTTTCGTTGCTTTGATTTGCGCAGCACCACCGACACGTGATACAGAGAGACCGACGTTGATCGCAGGACGGATACCTGAGTTGAACAAATCGGTTTCCAAGAAAATTTGACCGTCAGTGATCGAAATAACGTTGGTTGGGATATACGCAGCAACGTCACCCGCTTGAGTTTCAATGATTGGAAGAGCAGTCAAAGAACCAGCACCCAATTCATCGTTCAATTTCGCTGCACGCTCTAGCAAACGAGAGTGTAGATAGAAAACGTCACCCGGATACGCTTCACGACCCGGAGGACGACGAAGGATCAAAGACATTTCACGATACGCTACCGCGTGTTTCGAGAGATCATCATAAATGATCAAACCATGCTTAGCGTTATCACGGAAATATTCACCCATCGTTACACCGGTATAGGGAGCAAGGAATTGGAGGGCTGCCGCTTCAGAAGCAGGTGAAGAAACGATGATGGTATAATCCATCGCACCAGCTTCTTCAAGACGACGAACTACTTGAGCAACGGTTGATTCTTTTTGTCCGATAGCGACATAAATACAAAGAACACCATTCCCTTTTTGATTGATAATAGTATCCAAAGCAACAGTAGTTTTACCCGTTTGGCGGTCACCAATGATCAATTCGCGTTGCCCACGTCCGATCGGAACAAGTGCATCAATCGCTTTAATACCGGTAGCCATTGGTTCATGAACTGATTTACGAGCCATAATACCAGGAGCTTTCTCTTCTACAAAACGAACTTCGGTGGTTTCAATAGGACCTTTACCGTCAATCGGCTCACCAAGAGCATTCACAACACGTCCAAGAAGTGCATCACCAACAGGAACACGTAAAAGACGTCCAAGACGTTTTACGCTCATCCCCTCACGAAGCTCTTTCCCTTTACCAAGGATAACAACACCAACACTACTCTCTTCAAGATTCATAACAAGACCGCGTGTGCCATCTTCAAATTCAACCATCTCTCCGGCCATAACGTTATTCAAGCCATAAACTTGAGCGATTCCGTCTCCATATGAGATGATTTTACCGGTTTCATTAATGTCTACATTAAGTTCGAAGTTCTCAATTCGCTCTTTAATGATCGAACTGATTTCGTCTGCTTGTACTTTTGCTACCACTATTTCTCCTTTCCCGAGGGTTAAATTGCTTTTAAAATGTGCTCAACAAGTTGAGCATTGAGGCGGCTTTTTGAAAAATTGATTTCGACATTCAAATCATCGACTTCAACACGGATACCGTCAAAATCAGACGCAACGTATTCTAATGCAATGACTGATTCTGTTTTTATACCTAAATCACGTGCAATCAAATCAACAGAAGTTAGATCTACAACACCATTACTGTAAATACGACCTTTATAAGTCCGCTTTGAACTTGCAATTGAACGTTTCAATTCCGATGCAAGGACTGGAATCAAAGGTAAACGGCCGTTTTCAGCTAATAATTTAATAAGGTTATTGACCGTTGAACTATTCGCAGGAGCTACCATATCTAAAACAAGTTGACACTTACTACCGCTGTTAACATCATTAGAATTCATAATGAGGTTAAATTTTTCATTCTCATATGCTTTAGAAATATTGCTGAGCAACTCTGCTAAGTTTTCCAATGACGCTTGATCACAGCTTTCCATCAAAGGTTTGATGTAACGTTTCGCAATGAGTTCGTACTGCATTTATGCCACCTTCTTTTTCAAGATTTCGGTCATAGCTTCTTTACCCAAAGCTTCATTACTACTGTTCATAACGTCATTCATAACGTCATTTACAACATCACGAACCATTTTACGCTTATCAAGTTCCATCAACGCACTATTTTGTTTTTCAATAATCTCAAGCTCTTGATCGCATTGAAGTAAAATTTTGTCAGACAAAATTTTATTCTCTCTTTTACTTGACTCTGCCAATTCGCTCGCAAATCGCATCGCCTCTTCTACTTTATGCTCAGCTGCTTCTTTAAGCCGTTTTGACTCCCGAAGACGCTCTTGAACTTTCTCAAGTTCATCAGCAATTGCTGTGCTTCTACCGTTAAAATAATTTTTAAGCGGTTCAGCCAACACATAGATTAAAATTCCGGCAAATATCAGGAAGTTAACCGTTCGTTGAACAATGTCCGTAGAGCCTTCTGCATGAGCATCTGATCCAAATAGATACGCACTGAGCAGTAATACTGTAACGATTATTTTACCCATTGCGTGCCTCATATTTGACTTAATTTTGCTGATACAGCAGATTGGAATGCAGGAACTTCATTTTGAAGTGCAGCAATCAAACGGGTTCGTTCTTCCGACAATTCGCCTTCGAACTTTGTGTACTCAAGTGCTAATTCAGCACGTTTTGTCTCTATTTTGCTATTTGCCAGCGCTTTGGCCTCAGCAATAACTTTTTCTCTTAATGCGGCTGCTTCCAGTTTAGCATCACTCATAATCTTTTCAGCTTTGGTGTGAAATGCGACGATTTCAGAATCGTTGTTTCCAACTTGTTCTAAATCCTTTTTAAGATCCGCATCCCGCTTTTCCATATAACTGAAAAGAGGTTTGTAAAGTAAACTGTTAAGAGCAGCAATAAGGACAAGGAAGACAATCAGTGTGCTGCCAAGCAGCATCGGACTTATATCTAACATACCACCTCCTAAAAGTTGCGTGATTATACTATGTATAAATTGAAGGGACAGTTAAACGTCAAAAGATATTAGAAAAGTAGGTCTAAAAATGACTCAATTTGAGTATTATTGTCGAAATCTATGGTTAGTTTGTAACCTTTTGTGCTACTTTTATAACCAAGTTCATATAATCGTTTTTTTAAAGTTGTCAATTCAAATTCCTCGACAGTAGATACGCTACGAGAGATATTAGATGGCATCTTAATTTTTTTCACCATACTTTCAACATCACGAACACTTAATTTCTGACCGATAATCGAATCTATCATCATTGCCTGTTCATTGGTATCGAGTCCCAAAACAACTTTTGCATGACCTGCTGTTATTTTTCCATCCAATAATGCTTTACGTCCTTTGTCACTTAATTGAAGAAGACGCAATGTATTAGTAATCTGTGCACGACTTTTATGTACCGTTTGAGAGAGTTGTTCATGCGTTAATTCATGAATATCAATCAGTTCTTGATATGCCTGCGCCAAATCAATCACATTGAGTTCATCACGCTGGATATTTTCAATCAATGCATGCTGACGCATTTGCTCATCGCTAACTGAGACTACAATGGCTTTAATTGTTTTATTTTTTGCCAATTTACTAGCACGAAGCCGACGTTCACCCGCAATGAGAATATACCCATCAAGATCTTCTTTAACGACGATGGGTTGAAGCAGCCCGTGTGTTTTTATCGATTCAGAAAGTTCTGCTAATGAATCGGAATCAAAATGTTTACGCGGTTGATACGGATTAGGACGAATTTTGGCTACTGCAATCTCCTCTACACCGCCTTTTTTAGGAAGCTCATTATCGTATGCTTCCTCAATTTCGCTTAACAGTGCTCCGAGACCTCGACCTAATGCGGAAGCTTTCGCCATTTCTTTCCTTTAGGCGATAATGGCATGTGCCAAATCTTGGTATGCCATAGAACCGCTTGATTTTACATCGTATAAAATAGCCGGTTTTCCAAAACTTGGAGATTCAGCCAATTTAACATTTCGAGGAATAACAATAAAGTCGTCACTACCTTCCGATTTAAATAGTTTTGCTTGAAAATGTTGACGTAAATCAGCAAATACCTGACGCGAAAGATTGTTTTGTGCACTGTACATCGTTGGCAGAAACCCTTTAATCGTCAGCTTCGGGTTAATCGTTTTGCGAACCAGTTTTACCGTATTAAGGAGTTGTGCCAAACCCTCTAAAGCAAAAAACTCACACTGAATCGGAATAATAACCGAATTAGATGCTGAAAGTGCATTAATCGTCATCGGTCCAAGTGCTGGGGGAGAGTCAATGATAACATAATCATACTCGTCTTTCACCTGAGCAATAGCACGCTTCAAAATTAGTTCACGCCCCTTTGCATTATCCGCATCGTAATACTCTTTTTCGACTCCAACAAGACCGATATTCGATGGAGCTAAAAAAAGTTTTGGTAATGATGTTTTTAAAATGATTTCTCGGAGTTTTTTAGCACCAATCAATACATGGTAAATATTAAACTCATAGTTGTTGCGGTGATACCCTAAAGAAGTTGTTGCATTCGCCTGAGGATCGGCATCGATCAACAATACTTTTTTTTCTGCAACAGCCAAAGATGCGGCTAGATTGACGGCGGTTGTGGTTTTCCCCACTCCCCCTTTTTGGTTAGCGATAACAATAACTTCACTCATCGTAAACTAAATATCCTTTGGCCGTCACACATTAACGATCCGTCTTTTAATAATACGGCCCTCTTTAGTGTAACTTTTTCATTATTGTTGTGGGTAAAAAACTCTCTACTATTCTCAAATTCTATCTTGTAATTACTAAAAATCTGCTTCCACGATGGTAAATTTTCAAACAATGCGCAATAACCTTCGGTTATATCGAGAGCTGTAATATCTAAATCAATTTTTTCAAAATTTTCAGGTGCAAAAACAAGATTCATCCCAATACCACATACTAAAAAATCACCAACTATATTAGTGATAAGACCACCAATTTTTTTTTCGTCTAAATAAAAATCATTCGGCCATTTTAGCCATACCTTAGAGTTTTTTGAAGCCAAAAATTCTTTCATTAAAAAAGCGAAATAAATAGATGAGGATTCAAGCTTTAAATCCTCAGGCAACATGGAACGCTTCATAGCAACTGAAATAAAAAGATTACCTTTTTCTCCAACCCAAGCATTACCACGAGACCCTTTTCCCACCGTTTGCATATCTGTCCCAATACACACAGGAACATTCAAATCGCCTTTTTTCAGTGCTTCGATTAGATAATTTTGTGTCGAGTCTAGTGACTCAAACCAATGGATATCCACACCCTATCCGTTTTCCGTTAAGATAATCAACGACTGAAGTCTCTTGTTTGGAAGGAGCTTGAACTCTTGTGATACGAAGTGAGCCACGAGAGCATTGAACAACAATACCCTCTTTATCCATATGGATAATTTCCCCCGCTTCACCAAGACTCGTCTCTTCTTCAAGTCTCATCTCTTTGATCTTTAATCCTGATTCATTAAATAATCCAGGCCAGGGAGTGTACGCACGATAACGGTTATAAATTTCACGTGCATCGGAAAAATCAATCAACCCATCCGATTTGAGTATTTTTTTGCAATGCGTTGCTTCGGCATTATTTTGAGAAGTTGCACTACATCGATCCCAATGTCGGATAACATCGAATGTCAAATCTACCGCTGTATCAGTAAGTCTTTTATAGAGCGATTCTACCATCTCATCTTTACCGATAGTGATCGTATCAATTTTGATAATTGCCCCCGTATCAAGACCCTCATCCATCCACATCGCCGTAACGCCGCTTTGTAAATCATTATTGAGCAAACTTTGTTGAATCGGACTTGCTCCACGGTAGTGTGGCAAGATTGAAGCGTGAAGATTGACGCAAGGGACATACTCCAAAATCGCTTTTGGAAGAATTTGACCGTATGCCGCGACAATAATTATATCGCAAGGTGTCGCTAATACTTCAGCCACAACCGCTTCATCACGAAGTCTATTAGGCTGAACCACGGGGATGTTTGCTTTTTCAGCCACTACCTTTACTACAGGCGGAGTCAAAATCGCTTTTCGCCCTACCGGTTTATCAGGCTGAGTATAAACACTAACAACTTCAATATCATCCGCTACGATTAATGCTTCTAAAATCGAGGCCGCATAATCGGGTGTCCCCATAAAGATAACACGGCTCATTATTGTTTCTCAGTAGCTTTAAACAGACTGCCTCCGCGATGTTGCCCCTCGATCAAAAAGCTTTTCGCATCACTCAGATCAAAACCGCTCGCCAAAAACATAGCTCCGCCTCGATTAAGGAGAAAATCGGCAGCTTTGAGTTTCGTCACGATTCCCCCGGTTGCAAAATTATGATTCGGCGTTACTTCCAATGCCAATTCCTCGTGTGTAATAGATTCAATACGTGAACGTACTTTTGCATCCTCATAGCTTCGGGGATCTTTGTCATAATAGGCATCAATGTCGGAAAGAATAACCAATAATTCGGCTCCAAAATGGTGAGCCGCATAGGCAGAGAGCTGGTCATTATCTCCCAAAATCAACTCTTCCGTCGCCGTCGCATCATTTTCGTTAATGATCGGAACAACGTTATGTTTGAGGAGGGTTTCAATCGTATCTTTCGCTTTTTGGGACTCTTCGGCGGTATTAAAGTTAGCCGCTGTTACCAATACTTGGGAGGGAAGAATAGAATAGTGTTCAAACATCTTGCGGTATTTATTCATCAAAATCGGCTGACCGATCGAAGCAAGGGCTTGTTTGTTTGCCAAAATCTTTTTATCGAGTTTTAGTTCCGTGTACCCTGCCGCAACTGCCCCCGAAGAGACAAGGATTACTTCATAGCTTTTTTTGAGCTCAGCAATAAAATCGACAAGGTTTTGCATCCGATCTTTTGCAATGCGCTCATGGTCGCTTAAAACCGCACTTCCAACTTTAACAACGATCCGCTTCATGCGCGCTCCGTTACGACCATTTGATAGAGTGCGTACGTTAATGGTTTGATATTGAGATTGATTGCCGATGAGATCGGTGCGATAAATGCCGGTTTGGAGCGCTCATAAAACGCTTTGTCAAAATCAGCTTGCTCATAGACCGGATACTCGTCGCTGAAAGCAAATCGGCTTTTTTTAACAGGATCAAGATTAACCAGCTTTAAAAACGCATTCGTTTTTTCGATTGCTTCTTCCGGAGTCATCGCATCGGCACGGGTAAGAGCGATAGCGTAATTACGTTCTGCCAACAGAGGTGAGAATTTTTCAAGCTCTTGTTTGAGGGTTTCGTATTGATACTCAAGCTCATGGTACGATGCCAAATCGATCATAAATAAAAGTGTTTTGGTACGTTCGATATGGCGAAGGAATTTAAGCCCAAGTCCTTTACCCTCAGATGCACCGCCGATAATTCCCGGAATATCCGCCATGATATACGAATCGAACTCACCGATATTAATCTGTCCGAGTTTTGGGGTCAGTGTCGTAAACTCATAGTTGGCGACTTCAGGACGGGCGTTGGAAACAGTAGAGATCAATGTCGATTTACCGACATTCGGGAATCCGACCAAACCAACATCCGCGATCAATTTAAGATCAAGTCGAAGAACACGCGTAATCGCAGGTTCACCCGGTTGAGCGTACATCGGTTTTTGGTTCGTTGAGGATTTGAAGTGAACGTTTCCAAGACCACCGCGTCCCCCTTCTAAAAAGAGAACTTCTTTACCGTCTTCTAAAAGATCGAGTAAAACATCACCCGTTTCAACATCAACCACTTGCGTTCCAGGAGGGACAACAACCACGAGACGCTTACCTGCTTTACCCGCCATATTCGAACCGGCACCCGGTTGACCTTTATCGGCTTTGAGGTTTTTATTCCCTTGGAAGTGAGCAAGTGTATGAGTATTATTATCTACTTTAAAATAGACATCTCCACCTTTACCGCCGTCACCGCCGTTTGGTCCCCCCTGAAGAACATATTTTTCCCGTCGGAAAGCAACACACCCTGCTCCCCCTTTACCGGATGAGACGGTAATTTCTACACTATCACTAAACATTTATATATCCTTATTGTCTTAACACTATACTCTATTCGAACAGCATACCATTAAAAAATATAATTGTGTATTTGGAAAACGATTTTACGAGTCGGGCGTAGATGCCCGATTGAGGATAATTAAGCGGCAGGTACGATAGAAACTTGTTTGCGTTTTTTATCTTTACGTTCAAACGCTACGACACCGTCAACTAATGCATACAGTGTGTGATCTTTACCCATACCGATGTTTTTACCTGGGTGAACTTTGGTTCCGCGTTGACGAATAATAATATTACCCGCACGTACCATCTCACCACCGTATTTTTTGACACCGAGTCTACGTCCCGCTGAGTCGCGGTTATTCTGTGTACTACCCTGACCTTTCTTATGAGCCATGCTGTCCTCCTACTTTTAAATAATTACGCAGCAATCTTAACGATGCGAACGCGTGTGTGATCTCGTCTGAAACCACGTTTTAATTTGCTGTCTTTACGACGACGTTTTTTGTAGATCACGACTTTACGGTCACGACCTTCATTGATAACTTCAGCGGTAACAACAGCACCCTCTACGAATGGAGTACCGGTTTTAAGTTCACCGTTATTAACGGCAAGAACTTCTTTGATTTCGACGGTGGTTTTAGGATCAAGTCCCATTTTATCGAACAAAAGGATATCACCCTCTTGAACTTTATACTGTTTTCCGCCGTTTTTGATAATTGCGTACATTAGCGTTCCTTACTTACAAGTCTACAAAAAGTGGCGAATTATAGCCAACGTTTATTTAAGCTCAAATTAAAATGCAGGATTTCAATCAATATTATTCATAATTGGTTCAAAATTTACAATAAAAAATTTACTTTGACTAAACAATACGAATATTTATGAATAATTCTGATAAAAATCATACGAGAAAAGGGAATATTGTCACTATGCTTTTAACATAGTGACAAGAGTAACTTAGTGGTGAGTTGTCGTGCTGTGATGCGTTGTAGTAGTTGCATTGTCACTCGCTACTGCTACCGCAGCAGCAGCAACTGCTGCGGTAACCGCAGCAGCAACAAGAGTACTTGTAGCAACGGCACCAGCAGCTATACCGCCAGCCGCAGCCGCACCTGCTGCTACACCAGTACCAGCTGTTACAGCTCCAGCAGCAGCACCTGTAGTTGCTGCACCAGCTCCAGCTGTAACAGCACCTGTAGTACCGGCAGCTCCTGTTGTGCCTGATACAGCTCCGCTAACTGCACCTTCTACTGCACCCATAAGATGAGATGACATCAAACCTAAAACCAAAACGATCGAAGCAATTTTTTTCATTGCAACCCCTTTTACTTTAATTAAATCCGCAATATTATATCGAAAATATTATTTTCATTCCTTAAATTCATCACGATTTTCGTTCATTTCAAATACATTCGACGGATGCAATCCTACTAAAGAATTTAATTGAGACGCATACTGTGCCACATCTCTCGTCCACGGTTTTAAACTATAGCTCAAACTACCCCGTATTTTTTTGGGAGCAATAGTGGAGAGTGGAATACTCAAAAAGACCCCTTTATCCATATATCCCCGATTTGATTCAGATTGAAAAACATCTGTATCCGTTTTAGTGATAAATGCTCCCATTGTGAAATGCTTAAATTCTCTTAAAAATGTGAGATGTATTCCACGATCTCCGGCAAAAAACTCTCCTACTTTTGCTTTTGCTTTAATCCCCAACGGTGGATACAGATTGGCAAAAAGATTTATAAACTTACCCTGAAATCGAACATCTTCAAAACCGAATAAATCATCAACAAGCCGCTTTTGAACCGTTTGGTATTCCACTCCGATACCGTAACGACCTCCAGCAATCGGTCGATAAAGTTCTACATCCATCCCGCCGTATGCCGCTTCGAAATACCCTATTTCTCCACGTCCATAAAAATTCCACGGCAGTTTTACCACTTGATCATAAACAAGATCTTGCAGTTGTACACCGTTGTATTGAATGTATTTAAGACTGTCTGTTCTCGTTGCCGATGATGCGGGTTCTAATGTCTTTAACCCTACAGAATCGGTCGTATTTGCAATCGGAAAGCGCAGACGCCCATACATAAATCCACCCGGAAGCGTTTGATAACGTCCTCCTCCTAAGAGTGAAATTTTATACGTTAAAGGGTTATCCTTATCATTGAGATACGTTTGCAGAGAAGGTTTAAAAAGCCACGCAAAATTTTTACCACCGATTGTGTCTGTTTTATAAATCTCTTTTTCACCTGAAAACTGTTGATACGATTCCTCTGTATCTTCACTAAAACTTAGTGTCTTTTCTGATATCTGAGTCTGAGGATCTGATTTGATTTTACGGATATCATGTCGACTCACATTCAATACCGAATACTCCAAATCACTTTGCTTGAGCGCTATATAAAAATCATCTATCCGACGAGGTGCCGTTTCATCTAAAATATCGGCTACACGTCCTAAGGCTTTTATCGGTGAATTATATTTTGGATTTTCGATCGATGCCCATACTTTTGTGTCATTGACCGCTACCTGAACATTCGAATAACGTTCTACCGCTATTTCATCGGCTAAAATGAGAGAGAGATTACGATCATCATAGCGCTCAAAACGCTCCGGAGTTCCTGCTATGGCACGCCATCTCGGATCAGGTTCATGAGGATAAAGCCCTTCATCGTGAAATGGAAT
>NZ_JBAQPS010000126.1:0-14337 GCF_049305995.1 Sulfuricurvum sp. | reverse complement strand
ACCTTGTCTTCTAAGTGACGATTTATATCGGCTAAATTGTCTTGATACTCTTTAATTTTTGCGTAGTTCATCGTTCGGAGCTTAAGCTCTTCGACGTCGATCGGTTTACTCAAAAAATCACTCGCACCAAAGCGTAATGCCCGATGCTTCTCTTCAGCATTTGCAGTAACGACAATAATCGGTATTTGAGACCATACCGCATCAGCTTTGAGCCTAGAAAGTGTTTCAAAACCATCCATAATCGGCATAGCTAAATCTAAAAGAATAACATGATAATCCGAATCAACGATCAAAGCGTTTAGCGCTTCTTGCCCATTTTCCGCACGCTTAATAGTAATATCAGGCATTTCCATAAATGCCAATTCGATCAAATCAAGATTAAACTCTTGATCGTCTACCGCTAAAATCTTTGTATTTTTCATCTATTTAGCCCTACAATCATCTAAGTTAAAGATCATCATCAGAGTCTACCTTTTGCTTATTTAAATCCTTATTAGGATTAATTTCAAGCATAGGAAGTACAATAACAAAGCAACTCCCTATCCCCTCTTGACTATGCACTTCAATTTTCCCTTTATGGTATTCTTCAACCATTTTTTTCACAATTGAAAGCCCTAGTCCTGTTCCAAATTTAGCATGATCTTTTTGAAGTTGACTAAAAGGTGTAAAAAGTTTGCTAATCCCTTCCTCGCTAATCCCAATTCCCTGATCGCATACCGATAATCGGTAAATATTTTTTTCATTATCTGCTTCATATTCCATCGCAATGATTGTATGAGGCAAAGAAAACTTAATGGCATTCGAAACAAAATTCAATAAAGACTGCTTAAGCATATCATAATCACCCCAAATCACCTCTTCGCTTTTACTATTTTGTACGATTTGAATCGACTTCTGAGCCGCCATAGGTTCTGTTATAATATAAACTTCCCCAAATAGTTCCGTTAAAACAATATATCTAGGGGAAAAATCGATTTTCCCCGATTTCAATTTTGAAAAATCTAAAATTGTATTGACCAATCGTAAAAGATTTTTTCCAGAAATATGAATTTTTTCAATCATAGATACACTTATTGGAGGAAGGTCTTCTTTAGCGCGCAAAATTTGTGAAAAACCGATAATGGCATTAAGCGGAGTGCGAAGTTCATGACTCATACTGGAGAGAAAATCATCTTTACTTTTTTCGGCAATTACAGCTTGATCTCGGGCTTCAACTAATTCGGTGATATCATATCGGATAGCCAAATACTCCTCTATCGTGTGTTCACTATTAAAAATAGGAATTATGGTCGTATGTACATAATAAGATTGACCGTTTTTGTTTTTGTTTTTAATATCGCCCTGCCAAATTTTTCCGCTTTGAATGGTTTGCCAAATCTCTTTAAAAATAGAAGATGGCATATCAGGATGGCGAATAATGTTATGGGATTGCCCCATCAGTTCTTCGAGTGTATAACCCGAAATAGTGATAAATGCATTATTAACCTCTTTAATAACCCCTTTGATATCTGTAACGGAGATAATTGCTCCAGCATCGATTCCCCTCTTATAATCTCCTAAACGACGGTTAGTACATTCAAGCGCTGCGGTACGGTCAGCTACTTTCTCTTCTAATTGGCGGTTAACGTCTGCAAGTTCTTTTTGTCGGATATAAATAAGCACCCCAATCAATACGATAGCATTAAAAAAGACAAAGAATATGACATATTGAGTTAATTCATTGTTACTAGTAAGCTGATCGTCAATCGGTGTGATAATTTCAATAACACCTCTAATATCTCCTAGTTTCCAATCTTTTTTAGGAGAATCCGGTCGAGTATTATGACATTCGACACAACTTTGAGAATATAAGAAATCTGGAATAGCTACCCGTATTACATTTTTTTGATTGTAAAAATCTTTTTTGACATAGATCTGATCAGGATTTTTTAAAAGATAGGCTAATGATTCATTTTCAAAAGTATCGAGATGACGATCCTGTCGATGAGGGAAAGGATATTGGCTGTACATTTTTACTTCAAGATTGGATCCTTTCGTAAACAGTTCACCGATATCATGCACCATCGTAGCCGGCAAAGGAATCGTTTTACTCTGCTGTTTATGATCAAAATTGATTTGTAAATCCGTATGATTCTTCACTTTCCCTAAAATATTTTCCGTATAATAAGAGCGAAACGTACGAATATGATCGACCAATAATATTGAATTCTGAGTAACACTCTTTTCGATATTTTTTTCTATTTTTAAGGGAACGAAATAGCCCAAACCTACTAAGGTTAAAACAGATATCAATATAACAGTGAAAACAAGCCGATTTTGGAAAAGAGTTTTTAGGTTCATAGTGCTTAGTGTACTACAATAAAACTAAAATAAAAAATTATCACATGGGTAACCAAAATGAGTAAAATACAGAAATAGCATAAATGATTTTTAAGTAAAGAGGGCAACGTTAGATTCCCGCTTTCGCGGGAACGATAGAGGAAAGATTACTTCTTAGCGCCGTAACGTTTACGATCACTAGGATCCAACCAACGTTTACGAATACGAATAGTAAGAGGAGTAACTTCGAGAAGTTCATCGTCTTCAATCCACTCTAATGCACGCTCAAGGTTCATATCACGTGGTGGAACGAGTTTAATCGCTTCATCGGCACCTGATGAACGTACGTTTGATTGTGCTTTACCTTTGATCGGGTTAACGTCAAGATCGTTTGAACGACTGTGCTCACCAATAATCATCCCTTTGTACACTTTTGTTTGAGGCGCTGTGAAAAGGACACCGCGATCTTGAAGGTTGAACAATGAGTACGCTAACGCAACACCGTCTTCCATAGAGATCAACGCTCCGTATTGGCGACTCTCAACGTTTCCTGTGTAAGGACGGAATTCAAGGAATGAGTGATTCATTACCCCCTCACCTTTGGTATCAGTCAAGAATTGACCACGGAAACCGATCAGACCACGTGCAGGGATTTCAAACTCTACGCGAGTGAACCCCTCACCCATCGGTACCATTGCTTTCATTTCCGCTTTACGACGACCGAGACGCTCGATGATCGTACCTGCATTGTCTGCCGGAAGATCAACAACAAGGTGCTCGAACGGTTCACATTTGACCCCTTCGATCTCTTTTACGATAACTTCAGGACGTCCGATACCGAACTCAAACCCTTCACGACGCATATTTTCTGCGAGAATCGTGATTTGAAGCTCACCACGACCGGATACGATAAATTTACCTTCTCCAACCGTTTCGTAACGCATTGCTACATTGGTGTTCATCTCTGCATCAAGACGCTCACGGATTTTGTTTGCGGTAACGTGTTTACCCTCTTGACCAGCAAGCGGAGAGTCATTAACCGAGAAAACAACGGTCAACGTAGGCTCTTCGATGTGCATCGGGTCAAGCGGCATAGGATTTTGTGGATCACAAATAGTATCTCCGACGTCTACGGTTTCGATACCGGCAACCGCAACGATATCACCCGCTTCCGCTTCTTGGATCTCCATACGGTTCAAGCCCATAAATCCGATCAATTTAGAAATTTTACCTTTTACCATCTCGCCATCGGCTTTTGCCAACAAGATGTTATCCCCTTTAGCGATTTTACCGTTGAAAATACGGGCAATACCGATTTTACCAACGTAGTTATCGTAGTCGAGGGTAAAAACTTGCAACTGAGTCGGGTTTTCAGGATCACCGGTAGGCTCAGGTACTTTTTCAAGAATAGTGTTGAACATACAAGTGAAATCACCATCCGGTTCAGCCATATCCATTTTCGCGATACCATCACGCGCCGCAGCGTAAATGATCGGGAAGTCAAGTTGATCTTCAGTCGCATCCATCGCAACGAAAAGGTCAAATACTTCATCTACTACGCGCTCAGGATCCGCAGAAGGTTTATCGATTTTGTTGATAACAACGATCGGTTTGATCCCAAGTCCAAGCATTTTCTTAACAACGAATTTGGTTTGAGGCATAACACCCTCATACGCATCTACGAGCAATAATGCACCGTCAACCATTTTCAAAACACGCTCAACCTCACCGCCGAAGTCGGCATGGCCCGGAGTATCGATGATGTTGATCTTGTGATCGCCGTAGCGGATCGCAGTATTTTTAGAAAGAATGGTGATCCCGCGCTCTTTTTCGAGGGCGTTAGAGTCCATTGCTCTTTCATTTACTTGTTCGTGGCTTCCGAACGTTCCGGATTGTTTAAGCAATCCGTCAACTAAGGTCGTTTTACCATGGTCAACGTGGGCGATGACGGCAATGTTACGAATTTTTTGCACTGAATATCCTTGTAGGTAGGCAATAATTTTCGCGGATTATATCTCATATAAGGTTAAGGAAGTGTTAAGGCAAAATTGTATTATTACGATTTGGTAACTTACCATTAAGTGGAATATTTTTTGCTTTACAATTGTTTATTAAGTCATGGGTGTATAGTAACACCCAACAAGGATCGAACATGATCATCCAAAGTAACGAAACGAAAGCTCAAAGCTCACTTGCCAATTTGCTCGGTGGAAATATTCAAACGTCAAATATAAAATCAAATAACCTTTTTTCAAAGCTTTTATCCACATTGAGTGAAAAAAATGAGGCCAATATCGTACATTCAACCAATTTTAAAGCGATCATTGACCCTAAAAATACAACTCAACTCAAAGAGATTCAAGTATTGCTTACCGGTAGTGATGACAAAGAGTCAAATCTTATCTCTATGGAGCTCTTCGAACATCTTTCGAATGATCAGGTTCGTACCCTCATCCATAAAGCCAAAGAGTACCTCAAAAATGAGATCACTCAAAAAGCACCTGAATATCAAAGCAATGCAACTAAATTACCTAAAAGTTTAATTGGTTTAGTTCAACTAGCCCAAAAATTAGGGCTTGAACCTGAGTCAATCAGCTTATCGACTCTCAACATCTCGGCTGATGAAAAAAATACCCTACCGCTCGACATTCTCTCAAAACCATTATTTGAAACGAAAATGTTAGCCATATTACCATCATTTATCCCATCATCAATCGAAGCAACTCCGTTTGAGGCGATCACTCAACTACTCAGTGAAGTCAAAGGAAAAGATCAAAAAAATTCTAACAAGACTTCTTCAGATTCAAGCAACCAATTATCTGAACAAAAATCGGCATCTCAGCCGCTAAAAACACTCCTTCAATCATTGGAAACCCGTACAGATAGTGCATCTATATCTCAGAATGAAGCTGTGAAATCCTCTGAATCAAAAGGTACTACCGCTATCTCAAGTGGATCTAACTCTTTGATAACATTGCTCCAAGGAGAAACCGATACAAGTAACGTCAAAACGGACTCCACCCACTCTAAAATAGAAAATGACCTCTCAAAATCGATCAAATCTCCTAAATCTGCCGATTCAATTGAGGTAAAATCAAAAGAAGCTGCTCAGAGCATGCGTTATTTTGCCAGCGACCTCAAAGAGGCAGTTCAAGAGTATAAGCCTCCATTTACCCGACTCACAATGAAACTCAATCCAGAAAAACTGGGTGAAGTCGAAGTAACACTGATTCAGCGCGGCAATAATGTCCATGTAAACATTCAATCCAACAATACAACTACGGTTGCTTTTTTAGCCCACAATGCGACAGAGCTCAAAGCGCAGCTCGCCCATCAAGGCATCACCAACACTACAATGAACTTTATGTCCGGCGGAGAGAATCAACAACACAATAATCCTCAACATCAGCACGAACAGCGTCAAAATACTTTTCATTCTTATATGTCGTTCGAAGAACTCGAACTCAATGAAGAGCAATTGAGTGCTCTTGAAATTATCATCCCGCATTACGCGTAATCCAAGGAGATTATTATGGCTATCGACGCATACGGAAATACATTAGGTGCCTCTTCGACAACAACGACTGCTGCTACTAGCACCGTTAATCCCAATAGTGTGTTAGGAAAAGATGATTTTTTAAAATTACTCCTTTTGGAACTAAAATATCAAGACCCAACCGCTCCAATGGACAGCGAAAAAATCTTGACCCAAACGTCCCAATTGGCAACACTCGAATCAACGGAGAATACTAATAAAGCACTTGAAACTTTAGCGGCTTCTCTTACAACATCAATGCAATACTCCGGCATTTCAGCCATCGGAAAAGTTGCCGACACAGGAAGCAATGCTGTTATATTAGAAAAAGGGAAAAAAGTCGATTTCGAACTGTACTACCCCGATAATGTGACGACCGGTAAAATTAATATTTTAGATAAAAATGGAAAAATCTTAAAAACTATGGATGTTGGTGCAACTGATGCAGGTGTTGCAAAATACACTTGGGATGGAACGAATACGGCAGGTAGTACCGTAGATGCAGGGATTTATTATGTCGAATCCACCTATACAAAATCAGATAATACAACTGCTACCACCCGTATAGGACGTTATCCGATTGAGTCAATCAAATTTGACAGTGGTAAAACTTACGCCAAACTCGGGTCAAGCTATGTTGATTTCAGTACCATCAAAGAAGTGACGGGTAACTAACGATGACACAAGGATACTATGCCGGAATCACAGGTATTCAAACAAATCAATACGGATTGGATGTTATTTCTGATAATCTGGCAAATTCAGGTACTACTGCTTATAAAAGCAGTAGTACCGAATTTTCAGATCTTTTCACTAGAGCACTCAATAGCAGTACTACTTCAACACCTACCAGTGATGACATTGGGTATGGCGTTAAACTCCAAGCTACCAGCTTTCAGATGCAACAAGGAACATTAATGCCTTCAGAGCGTTTCAATGATCTTGCATTGGAAGGGAGTGGATGGTTTGGAGTAATGACCACTAATGAAGAATATTTCTATACGCGTGATGGCAGTTTCTCTTTTGATACGTACCAAAATGTTGAAGGAGATGTAAATTCATCCTCGGCTCGTCTTGTGACCGCAGACGGTATGTATGTTCAAGGAACGATGCTTACGAATTTTGCCTATAACGGTGCCTTTGATTACGGTGATAGTGTATCAAACGGTAGCACAGGTGCTTTTGTTATCAACCAACCAACGAATGATGCTGAGCTAACTGGAGTCAATGATCAAGGGATATTGGAATTCCCAACACGTTTGGCGTATCCGGTTGTTCCAACAACCGAAGCAAGTTTTTTTGGGAATTTAGGAATAAATAATGAATCCCGTATGATTAGTGCCAATGTTATTAGCGCTTCAAATGAGACAAATCAACTAAAATTGACGTTTACAATGAGTGCTACTCAACCTACCGAAGGAGTTGCGTGGGATGTCGTTGCGACCATTACATCTAATGATGGAAGTACTGTTTATGATACCAAAAACGGTCAAGCCATTTTTGGTAAATCGGGAGCACTTTCCAGTTTTGATATTACTTCAATGGATAATGACGGTACAGCAGTCGCTATTAATTTGGGTACAAATTACAGCGGTGTTATCTCAATTGATGGCGTAGGTATTAGCGGTTCGTCCTCTTCTGATGGAGTTTCGGGAGGGACACTAACCAAATACGGTATTAATCCCAATGGAGTTATCGTTGCCGATTTTTCCAACGGTCGCCAAAGTGCTATCGGTCGTGTCGCTGTCTACCACTTCCAAAATGACCAAGGGCTCAACCGAGAGGGGGGAACCTATTTTCAAGAAAGTGCTGATAGTGGAAAACCTCTATTTTGGACCGATGCAAACGGTAATACCATCAGTGGAGCAATCGTACGAAGCGGCAACCTTGAAGCTTCGAATGTTCGTGTTGATGTGGGTTTAACCGATATGATTATCATGCAACGCGCCTACCAGGCTAATTCCAAAACCATTACTACCGTTGATGAGATGATTCAAAAAGCTCTCTCTATGCATCGGTAGTTTTGGAATATTTTTTGCTTAATAGTTTTACTTTGTCATAAAGGACATATTATGTTACGATCACTTTTTTCGGGTGTTACCGGATTGCAATCGCATCAAATCGCCATGGACGTCGAGTCTAATAATATTGCTAACGTTAATACTATCGGGTATAAATACTCACGTGCAAATTTCTCAGATTTGCTGGCGCAGACAAACCAAATCGCAACCGCTCCTCAAGGAGAACTCGGGGGTAAAAATGCGGTTCAAATCGGTTTGGGAGCATCGGTTACGTCGATTACCCGTATTCACTCTCAAGGATCAATCCAAAATACCGATAAAAATACCGACGTCGCGATCCAAGGAGATGGATTTTTCATCGTCTCATCGGATGGGGGAAATACCTATAAATACTCTCGTTCAGGTGACTTTAAATTTGATGCATCGGGTAACTTTGTCGATAATAACGGCTTTATTGTCCAAGGATGGGTGCGTGATGAAGCTACAGGCCTCGTCGATTCAACTGCACCAATCGCTAACATCCAAATCCCGCCTGGCCTTACAACACCGGCTAATGCTAGTACACAAGTTGTCGTTAAAGCGAATCTCAGTTCAAGCGGAACCATAACACAGTACAGCCCATCCTATCAAATTGATTCAACCGGTGCTATAACAACCGCTGATGGCAGAACAGCTTCTGCTGATGATATGGGAGTAATGTTCAATGCAAGCGGAAATGCATTTCAGCTTGCTGCTGCGACTACTGCTTCTCCGTTGGTTGGACAAGGGCTTGTTGTCTCATTTGATGGTGGAACCACAACCCAAAATTTTCGTTACACTAATGATGCATTATTAGCCGGAACTACCGATACCGCTACAACTCCAGATACCTACTATTTTCAAACAACAGAAGATCTTCGTGATGGCTTACAGACGATGGCTCAGGTCACCTCAGCCGGTGCAACGGTTACGGTAAACGATCAAGGGAAATTTATTGTCAGTAATGCATCCGGAAGTGCCTTAACTATTGCTATTTCAGGTATTTCTGATACTAACACAGTAAATAATACCCGTTTTACGGATAATTTCGCAACATTAGCAGGAGCACTTCCCGTCGGTTCATCTGTCAAACAATCTCAAGCGGTTAATGCAGCTACCCACTCTGCAAGTATCGATATCTACGACTCTCTTGGCTCTAAGCATACCGTTAAGATGGATTTTCGTAAACAATCTGTCAATACCACAAATGGAGTTAGTGAATGGGGTTATACCATTACCGTTCCTCAGCCAGGTTCAATCGGCGGAGTAGCTCCGTATGAGAATATTCTCGAAGGGGGAATCATCCAATTTGGAAGTAATGGTCAACTTGCCGGATACAATCTTCCAAGTATTGATTTTTCTCCTAACAATGGTGCGGCACCGAATCAGGCGGTTAATCTCGACTTCGGAACCATTGGTGCTTTTGACGGTATCACCAGTTTCGATAACCCATCTGCTACCAGTGGTATTAGCCAAGATGGTTTCCCTGGTGGAGATTTAGTTGGTATCCGAATCGACCAAAGCGGTACGCTCGTCGGGTCATTCTCAAACGGACGTTCCTTTGGTTTAGCACAAATCGGGATGGCTAAATTTGCGAATAACGAAGGGTTAGTCAGTGATGGCGGAAACGTTTATCTCCAATCAGCAAACTCAGGAGACCCTATCATCGGGACAGCCGCGACAGCGGGACGCGGATTTATGCAATCTTCGGCACTTGAAGCATCCAACGTCGATTTGTCTAAATCACTTACCAATCTCATCATCATCCAACGCGGATATCAGGCAAACGGTAAAACAATTACCACTTCTGATACTCTCCTCGAAACCCTTATCGGGCTCAAACGTTAACACGTAATATACGTGTTAACTGCCTATTTTTGAATTGGCATCTTTATCGATATCTTATTCTGTAGCTTAACTGTGTGTTGCACTTACTACTTGAATTGGCGCTATAAAAATAACGTTGTTGCACTTGAGGGTTGAATGGGTGCCTGAAATACGGGGGTTTGAATGGTGGTCCCAACAGGACTCGAACCTGTGAACTACCTTGTCGAAACTAAAATAAAGCCCTAAAACACGGTGTTTTCGGGCTTTTGTCACCCACAATTAGTAGATATTAGGGGACGTTTTGGGTGACACCAAAATCCCTAACTTTGATAAGTATTTTTTATAAAATAGCTTTATTTTTCAGCTCTAAAAAATCTTTCTACTACCATTCTAAAAAAAGCACAGTAGCACTAAAATATCTTATAATTATTTTTATTTTAGAATATGACTTCATTGAACATAATCCGAATCTGCTCCATTTCCATAGATGAAAGTTCTCCTAATTTTTGAAGTAATCGTTCCTTATCTACTGCTCTCGCATGAGCCACCAAAATATCTGAATCCACTTCAAGGCTAGCTCTTTTTTTCACCCGAAATCGTAACGGTTCTGCATCATCAATTAAAACCGTTGTCATCGGCAAAACAATCACGGTTGCATAGTCACTTTGATTAAGCAAATCATTTTGTATGACAACAGCGGGACGGGTTTTACCTATTTCATTTGATTTCTTTTGTGGATTAAGATTTACGAGCCAAATTTCCCCTTTACATACCATCATAGAGGGTTCCTTCAAATTGATCATTTTCAGCTTTATCAGCGTCTTTGGTTTTGGCTACAGCTTTGAGGATACGGCTCTTTTGACTATTTTGAATACTATCCGCATAGAATGAAATAGCATCGCGAATGATATCGCTCTTTTTTTTATGGAGTGATTGAGAAATAAAATCGAGTTTTTCTTCTAACGTTTTATCGAGTCGTACTGTTGCCGTCATTATAATTCTCCTAATGTGAATTTTGTAATACAGTATTGTAGCTTACTTTGTATTCACTTGATAACTTATTCTGTAGTAGTTGTTAAGGATTACTTAACAACTGAATCTTTTCCAAAGAGAAAAACTTCATCGTAGGGTGCTAAGAAACAGTGATGGGGAAATGGCATATTTTTGGATTGAGTGACATTTTGGGTTACGCTGAATGAAAAATAGGTTTATATAGAAGGGGCTAATTTTGTGAAAGTTCTAAAATATGGAGTTTTTGAATGGTGGTCCCAACAGGACTCGAACCTGTGACCACTACCTTGTCGAGATGACTAAAAAAATGCCCGAAAGCCCTTAAAATAGGGCTTATTATAAAACTAGTTTAAAAGTTGTGTCATTATTGTGTAATTCATTATACATTTCCTCGAAGCTTTTTGTCAAGCTCTTGGCTCGCAAGAGCGGCTATTTCGCTGTTATTGTGAATAGATTTGTAATAGAATTTTTTTGTTACTGCTGAACCTATCACATGACCGATATTCGCTTGAATGTATGACTCAGGAATATTGCTGTCGTACATCATCGAAACATAACTTTTACGGGTTGCCTTTACTGTTTTATACTCAACGCCTATCTTTTTAAAAAGTGGCTTCACATGACGATTAACAATATTAGCATTATCAAAATGCGGAGTATTCTTTTTTGAAACAAAAACCCACTGCTCACTTTTTCTTTTTTCGGCATACGCTAGGAGGAGATTTAATGCCTCAGGCATTAGATGCACTTCTCTTTTATGGTTTTTTTGTCGTGATGACTTTTTAATTTTCCCTTGTGTAAGTGATTGTTGAAGATTAATCACTTTGTTTTCAAAATCGATATGCCCCCATTCAAGTCCTAAAACCTCTCCAACTCTAAGCCCTGTGGTGAAGAGCAAGGCAAAATATACTTTTAACCAATCTTCCGCACTGTCGATGATTAGGCGGATTTCATTCGTTGTGTATGCTTTGGTGGTAGTCTCGCTGTCTTCACAAAAAATCTCTGTTATCGGGTCGGCATCATTCAAGGGATTTTCACTAATCAGCTTATATCTCATAGCTTTTTTTAGAATATCATTTAAAATTCTTCTTACCCGTCGTCGTCTATCGGCTGATAACTTCGCATGAAGCTTTTCCCAACACTCTATTTCTTTGATTCCAATATCTTCAAGAGCATACTTATCAAAAAATGGGATTATAAGTCTTTCAAATATAGACGTGTAATCATCTTGCACTTCTTTACTTCGTTTCCCTGCTGTATCTTCAATAGCTAAATACCCTAATTCCGTGATGGTGTATTCACTTTTTTGCTTTACGTCTTTATTGATAATTTTACTCAGGACTTCAAGCGGTCGTTGTTTGAGCGACCATGCTTTATTCATTTTTGTGGCTTTTTTCCCTGTTGATTTTCTGTAAAACTTACCCTCAATCGAACCTTGAACCCACAACGTTTCACCTCTAACAAAAAAACTGCCGTCTCCTCTTGTCTTCATTTTGCACCTCTGCTAATGATTTGAGCCGCTGTCTCTTTTGTGGTGTATATTTTCCCGTTCTCAATCCAAAAATCGACCTCAGGCTCAAAATTCGCTATAAGATATTGTCTGATAGCCTGACGAGATTTTCCAGTCATACTAGCGAGATGTGACACGCTCGCCTTTAGGGGTATAAGCATTTTTAAAAGAGTCTGTTGCTGTAAAATCAAATTCTTTAATTCTAAATATTCAAAACTGTTTGCTATTGGATTCGTACTCATAATTATTATCCTTTCTTCGGCTCTTTTTAGGAGCTTTTTTGTTCTCTAAAAAAAGGTGCTTTTTATCGCACCCACTTGTTATTTACGGCTCTCATTGGGAGCCGATATTTGACTTAAAAAAAAGAGTTCGCACTAAGGCAAACTCTCGGTTTAATGTTTATCTATTGTTGCTTGGAGGCAAAAGTCTCTGTAAGCTCATCTATTTTATCTTGGAAAGATTCTATTTTGCGATACTCTCGCAACTGTTTAAATCTTTCAATCAATAGGTTACACTCAATCAACGTCCCTGCCGTCCCAACATTTTTCTTTCCAAATCGTAGAAGCTGAACTTTCTTTTTCCCTTTTCCCTCGCCATCAGGCTGAGAGCCGATAAGACGAAACTGGGTCAAGGAACCTTTTTTATCCAATATCTCGGAATTATCTTTCTCCAAGTTATTGATATACAAATCTGCAAAAGTAGTCACAAAGTCTTCTACTGAATACTTCAATCTATAAACATGTAAAAAATTTTCAATGAACTCATAGCTCTCTGTGTAGAGCTTTTGGAAATCTTTTTTCATTCAAAGACTCCGATTTTTTTTGTCGCTAACTAATGCAACAAGGGAATGATTCCATAAAATCACTTAAAAGCTCTTTAAAGGAGCTGATATTGCAGGGTTTTTCCATTTCCCATGAGACATTAAAATTTAACGCTCAGGTAGCACCCTATTTGTGAATAGTCGATTTTAGGGTCATTGGGCAGTGTCAAAGTCATGTTAGCCGTTTTGTATTTGATACCTACGCCATATTTTTGACTGAAATCGTATTCACCCGCTACATCATAAACAACGCCTTGCATGGTATCGCTTCCAATTTGCCCTAAACCGTAGCCGATGCCACCACGAAGAGACATAGGGATTTGTAGGGCATTGTTAAAGTTATACCCGACACGGAAAAGGAAATCGACGAGTTCCCCTGCATCATCATTGAGAGATTGATAGTTTTTGACCATAAACATACCTGCATCTATAGCTCCCCCTATTTCAATCCCATTATCGAGGGTTTTCATCATATCGATTCCGATTTCACCACCCACATGATAATCGCTAGTTCCGATTTTGTTTTCAGTGAGTGAAAAATTCATATGTGACCCACTGGCAAAAAGGTGGGTAGAAAGTAACAGTAGAACTGTATATATCAGGTTTTTGTTCATTATTTATACGCTATTTGACTGGAGCTATGTTTTATCTACCGAACAATGGTTCGTTTGGATTTTGTATGAGTTCTGCTTGAACCCAATCTCTCTTATAATCAAGAGTATTATTAAAAGTCCAATCAACAACATAAGTCCCTATTGTTTTAGTTCTAACTACCATTTTTTGATATTTACAAATCTCATTTGTCTCACTTATTTTCGCAACAGAAATTGGAGTTCCAAAAGAAATAATTTCACCTTCTAAGCTTTTGGCATTTTTTTGTATAAGTGCCAAAACAATCTTATTTGAACAAATATCTTCTGCGAAAGCAGAAAATCCAAAAATGACTAATCCTAATACTATTTTTTTCATACTTTCTTTCTTACCTTTGCAAGTATTATTAAGCCGAATATTCCTAATAGCATAGGAGTAAATGCCCAAAATGTAAAATCTTTATCAGCTAAGAGGCGCACGGTTCCTCCAGCCAATAAAGCTATACATAAACCTCTTATAACTTCTTCATACCAAGTATCAGCCATTACATACACCTATTGAAACGATATAAAACACCTTAATATATTAAGTTGTAAAGAAAAGTGTATCTATATAAACTTAAAACAAAACTTATAGTATTAAGGTGTTTGTTGATTGATATAGATTCTTTGCCACCCGATAAGGT
>NZ_JBAQPS010000125.1:0-4444 GCF_049305995.1 Sulfuricurvum sp. | reverse complement strand
CCTATTCGGCATCTACCTATTTCTTCAACTACTTTAACCTCTCCAGAATATATGCCTAAACAACAACTAATTCCACCGCCACAATCCAAATTAATACCTAGGGATGCTTCTTTTTCGATTAACCGAGCTGAATCAAAATTCAACATTAATGATTTACAACAACGTTTTAAAGAAACATCAAACGCAAATTTAGGTTTATTTATCGCACGTTATTATTATGATCGGGGAGAATATAGTGAAGCTTACAATTATGCACTTAAAACCAATTCTATTAATAATAAAGTAGACGAAAGTTGGATTATTTTCTCAAAATCTTTAGTAAAACTTGGTCGAGTTGATCAAGCTAAGAAAACGCTTCAGCTTTATATTTCCCAATCAAACTCTGAAGCAGCCCACAATTTATTAGATTCTATTGAAAAAGGCAATTTTAAATGAAATTATTTATGGTTTTAAGTTTATTTCTCACTAATCTATATTCAGATACAGGCAAAATTATGTTTGATTTATACCAAAAAGGGATGTATACAGAAGCGTGTAATTATGGATCTCGTTTATTTACTTCCAATCAAACTAATGAAGCTTTTATTTCTCTTCTCGGTTTTTCTTGTTTAAAAGCCGACCAAATCGATCGCTTGTCTCCCATGATATCAGCCTTATCACAATCTCCTGATGCGAGAGCCAATAGTGCTTATTTTTCACTTATCGTTATGCAAAAAAAACTTTTAATGCAAGCACTTTATGACAATAAACCCATCTTAAATGTACAATTTCCTACTAGTAGTCATCTTATATCAAAAGTTTTTACTCTTTATGTAAAAGATCCAAAACATACTATTTTAATTAAAGAATATCAAGATCCCACAAATTTAAGACAAACTTTTAAGCTGTATACAACACAACTCAATGGTCTAAAAAGCATCGCTATTGATGAATATTATGATAAAATATTAATTTTTCATCATGTTTATTAAAATTAATTAAGGAATAAGATATGGACCGCATTACTAATGATTTACTTGATAAACACCATATAACACAGCAACAAATTGATCGATTAACTTCACGCGGTCTGCAAGATGATACAATTTTAGAAACTTTGAGTAAAATTGGTGCTGTTTCAATAAATTTTATAAAACGTTTTATTGTCGAACAAATTCGACTTGGCAGATATGAACTTTCTATCATAAAAAATTACTATTTTTTAGATGAAATCTCTATATTGACCCATTTAGCTGAAGTCATGGAAGTTCCATTTTTAGATCTCGATTCAATTGATATGGATTATCGTCTCGTTGAAAAAATCCCTACAGCACAACTTAAACGCTATAATGCGCTTCCTATTTCACAAAATGATATGTTTGTCATTGTTGCATTTGCCGACCCACTTAATATCGAAGCGCAAGAATCTATTCAACGTCTTTTTCCTCGCAAATCACTAAAAACAGCTATTGCCACTGAAAAACAAATCCAAGCTTATTTATTTAAAATGGAACTCAAAGACAGCGTCAAAGAATTGGTTAACAATATTCGAAATGAATTACGTAATATTGGAACAATTGAAGAACAGCAAGAGGCTTCTTCCATTTTGCAATTAATTGATGTTATTCTTAGAGCTTGTATTAAAGGGCGGGCAAGTGATATTCATATCGAACCAACCGAAAAGAACTGCGTCGTTCGTGGACGTGTTGATGGTAAATTAGCCGAGATTTTTATTTTTGACCGAGATATTTATCCTCCGTTAGCCTCACGCATTAAACTCTTAGCAAATCTCGATATCGCTGAACGTCGTAAACCTCAAGATGGTCGCTTTTCAGCAATGGTAATGGATGCAGAATTTGATTTTCGTCTATCAACTTTACCTATTATCTACGGTGAATCAATCGTAATGCGTATTTTGGATAAAACAAAAGCATTAGTCAAATTAGAAGATTCCGGAATGGATTCTGAAAGTTACCACAAACTGACTAAAGGTTTACAATCGCCTTTTGGAATTATCTTGGTCACCGGTCCAACTGGAAGTGGAAAAACTACAACACTCTATGGAGCCCTTAATGAGCTTCGGAATGTTGAAGACAAAATCATCACCGTTGAAGATCCAGTCGAATATCGGATGAATCTGATTCAACAAGTACAAGTGAATGCTAAAGTTGGATTGTCATTTGCTGATGCACTTCGCGCTATTCTTCGTCAAGACCCTGATAAAATCATGATCGGGGAGATTCGAGATCATGAAACTTTAGAAATTGCCATAAAAGCAGCTCTAACAGGTCACCTCGTAATTTCAACTCTTCACACTAATGATGCAATCAGTTCTATTACCCGAATGTCTGACATGGGAATTGAGCCCTACCTTATTAGCGGTGCTCTAGTAGCTGTCCAAGCACAACGACTTGTTAGAAGAATTTGTAAACATTGCAAAAAAGAGATAGACATACCACAGCATCTTCTACAAGAATACAATGCATTTATTCCTCCTAATACCGTTTTTTATGAAGGAATAGGGTGTAAAGAATGCAATGGATCGGGCTATATGGGACGTGAAATGATTTGTGAAGTTTTACCTATCAGTGAAAATTTATCCAGTATGATCGCACGTGGAGCCTCAAAAGATGATTTGATCAAAGAAGCTAAAAAAGAGGGCTTTACTGGAATGTTCGAAAATGGTATGGCGAAAGCAGTACAAGGTATCACAACATTAGATGAAATACTAAGGGTGGCAAAAGGATGAAATATTTCATAGCAACTATTCTTACCAAAGGAAAAAAAACAGAACAAGGCTTATATGCAGAAAGTAAAAAAGAAGCCCATTATTTAGCAAAAATTAAATTTCAAGGGATGATTTTAAAAGTTACTGAAGCTCCAGCACCACTTGCCGATCAGCTAAAGCGTTTTAAAGAGAGTTTATTTTCAAATGTCAAGAAACGAAAACTTAAGCAAGATGCACTCATTGCAGCAATTCGACAGCTTGCAGTTATGACGAATGCAGGAATATCGATTCATGACTCTTTAAAAGAGATTGCAGATGCGACAACAGATACAACTTTACAAACTGTTTTAGGGACGATTGCGGAAGATATTAACGCTGGACATAGTCTCTCGCATTCTGCAGGAAAATTTTCCTACGAACTTGGAAATCTCTCATTAGCGATGATAGAACTCGGTGAAAAAACAGGAAATATGGCTGAAGCACTTCATAAACTTGCTGATATGCTTGAAGAAATTCGCCGTAACATCATCAAATTTAAAAAAGCAATGGCTTATCCACGAAATGTTATGATTGCTATGGCAATTGCTTTTACCGTCCTAATTTCCTATGTCGTTCCTCAATTTAAAACAATTTTTGAACAATTAGATGCAGAATTACCGCTACCGACAAAGATTTTATTATTTCTAGAACATTTATTTAATAGCTATGGATTATATGTTTTAATAGGTATTTTTATTTTTATTTTTATTTTTCGCTATATGTTAAATCACAATCGTGAGTTTCGCTTTAAATGGCACCAATTTTTACTTAAAACTTATCTTATTAAAAATATCATAATGTATGCAACCCTAAACCGATTCACCCTAGTATTTTCAGAACTGGTTCGTGCCGGTATTCCTATCGCAGAAGCGTTAGAAACCTCTATAGCAATGATTGACACCCTGCCATTACAAGAAAAACTTTTAACCGTTCGACAAACCGTTGAAAAGGGAGGAACCCTCCATAACGGTTTAGCAGAAACAAGACTTTTTGAAAATATGATCATTCAAATGATCTCAGCCGGAGAGTCAAGCGGACAACTCGATGCTATGATGCAAAAAGTCATGGAATACTATAAAATGAAGTTTGATGCTATTATTGACGGCCTCTCCGAAGCAATAGAGCCGATTATGCTTTTGCTTATTGCATGTATGGTTGTACTATTAGCATTGGGTATTTTCTTGCCAATGTGGGAAATGGGAAATGCGGTGCAAGGGCGCCGCTAAAAAGAGGTTTTTTAAGCCTCTTCGTTGGTACCCTTCGCGACTAATGCCGCGTACATTTCATCTTTTGGGATCAATCCTGCCTCAAATAAAAACTGAGAAGGGATAAAATTGGTTTGTTTAATTTTGTCATACTTCGCATAGCTCAAAAAAAGTCGATCTTTCGCACGTGTAACGGAGACATAAAAGAGCCGTCTCTCTTCCTCGATACTTCCACTTCGAGACATCAGCTTTCGATTCGGAAATCGACCGTCCATCAAATCGATCACATACACCTCTTGATACTCCAACCCTTTTGAGGCGTGAATACTCAGCAGATGTACCCCCTCACCCTGCGTCAAATCCTGAGATCCCAACACCATCGCATTTAAAAAACGCTCATGATCTTTGTAAGGGCGGGAAAGTTCAAATAAAATCGTACATTTTCGACGAATTCTCTCTTGTGATTCGCTCTTTGCCTTCTCATCGATCGAGC
>NZ_JBAQPS010000124.1:0-6171 GCF_049305995.1 Sulfuricurvum sp. | reverse complement strand
ATACAAGAGATATTGGACAATCTTTTTTTAGAGCCTCTGTCGGATTCAATCGATGAAGCGATGGAGGAGTTAAAGGGTGATCCCAAACTCCCAATATTTGCGCTATTTGTTAAAAAAATCTACGCTTTTGAGTATGCACCGTTCAGTGAGTGTGCAAAAGAACTGGGTATCGAAAAAGCATCATTAGGTGTCAAAAATTATCCTATCACAGATCAGATCAAAAAGACAATCGAGGCATTGGGCGGTTATTTCAGTGTGGTAGATGAAGCGAAAGAAAAGCAGTTTGCTGAAGTCGTCGAGGTGTTTCGTATACTACTGAACATTATCAAATCCCGATACGATGAAGCAATGCGCGAAGATGGGAATACCGATTTTGATACGATCATCCAGCACGCAGCTGCTATTATCGCACAAATACAAAGCGATTATAGATACATCATGGTCGATGAGTTCCAAGATACCAATGCCATACAGTGGGAGATTGTCAAACGTGCCGGAGAATATGCCAATTTGTTTGTGGTAGGGGATGAGAAACAATCTATTTACGCTTTTCAGGGCGGGGAGATCGAGGTATTCCATAACGCTATCAAAGAGCATTTTAACAGCTCACCTGTCTCTATGAGCCAAAATTTCCGAAGCGATAAAAAGATCATTAGCTTTGTAAATACCCTTTTTAAATCTATTTTTGCTCCTGAGGAGTTAGAACGAGGCAAACGTCTCATCGCCGTAGATTACGAAGCATCGCATCAGGATCTCGAATCGATGAGCAAAGAGGAGGGGAGTGTATCGTTTCTCGTCATCTGTGCGAATGATGAAGAGAAAATGGCGGATACGGAAGCTGGTAATCTTGCCCTCTTTGTTAAAAATATTCTTGAACGTGATGATTTTTACCCCGATATTGCCGAAAAAATACGGGAGAATAAACCTGCTATCGCCATCGTATACGATGCCAAAAGCAAAATGTTGCAGCTGAAAAATGCCCTGTATGATTTAGGGATAGAGTGCAAGGTGAGCGCGAGTGAAAGCTATTATGCAAAAGAGGAGATTAGTGATCTCTTTTTTGTCCTCAAATCGATAGCACTATTGCGACGAGAGGGTGAAGTTGGCGAATTGAGTGCAACACAAAAATACTATCTCGCTGGAGCATTGCGATCAAAGATTATCCGATTCAGCGATAAAGAGGTTCATGATCTATTTAATGATGCAGTATCATTAGAGTGGTTTGTACCGTGGTGCGAAAAGAGTCGTAGCTTATCGCTTCATCATCTCATCCAAGAGCTTTTACGGGTAAATAATGCCTATAGTGCGTATGCACAGCTCGATAACTATGAACAGCGTCTTGCCAATATCGAAGAGTTATTAGCCGAAGCCATTGCTTATGAGAGTGTCCATGGCTATGATTTGGATGGGTTTGTCCATCGGCTGAAGCAGCACATCTTTCATGCCCAAAGCGAAGAAGATGAAGCGTTTTATCGCTCAACCACCGCCGGCTCGATTGAGCTTTGCTCCATACACTCGACCAAAGGGTTGGCGTATCCGATGGTGATTGTTGCTGATAGTGCCAAAGCACTCACATCTCAAGTGACTGCTGAATCGATCAAGTTTAATACCTTTAAAGACACGATGAACGATCATTATAATCTTGTGGGATTCAAAATCGATGAGTATGAACCCCTCTCGCTTCGCCTTCTCAAAGAGGTGGATAAGCGTAAACACATGGCGGAGAAAAAACGGCTCTATTATGTAGCCCTTACACGTGCTCAAAATCATCTCATCCTCTCGGCTAATCTCAAACCGACAAAAGATGGAGTGGGAAGTATCAAAAACTCTTATCTGGAGATGACACTTCAAGCGATCGGCATTACGAAAGAACAGATGTTTCATAAGTCGATAAATCATTGCCCATATGATTTGTATTATCGTGATGATTTATACGATTACCCATCTGAAGAGATTGTAAAAGAGCTTGTCAAGTCTCCGACGTTATCACCGATAGCGTTTGAGGCTAAAATGGATCTTTCCGCTACAATTGATCTATGATAGCTGATCCAAGTGAATTGTACGGAAAGTTTTTAGAAGCTAGACTTGTTAATAATTTAGATTGGGATGAATATAGAATAATGGAGAATTTGAAGAGGAATAATTAATGAGTTAGTATGATTGAAATCAGGTATCACATAGGTATCACTTCAAAAATGAAAAAAGCTCGAAAATCTTTTTTGAATTGCTTTTGAAATTCAAATTTTGTTGGTTGCGGAAACAGGATTTGAACCTATGACCTCGAGGTTATGAGCCTCGCGAGCTACCGTGCTGCTCTATTCCGCGACAAAAAAGTGTTTGTAAAAGTAAGTGGTTTAAATATTAGAAGAAATAATATCTAGTTTTGGTTGCGGAAGCAGGATTTGAACCTACGACCTTCGGGTTATGAGCCCGACGAGCTACCGGGCTGCTCTATTCCGCGGTGTTAAAAGTTGACAGTGGTGGATGGGGTAGAAGGACTCGAACCTTCAATCTACAGTACCAAAAACTGTTGGCATACCATTTGCCTATACCCCAACATTGTGTTGTGAGGCCGAAATTATAGACACTTTTAGCTTATTTGTCAAGTGTAGCGATTTTAAGGAGTCTAAAAAAGATTATTTTTTTGTTTGTGATAGTTTTTTAATCCTTTTATCTTATAATTGCTTACTATATTATGCAAAAGAGTTTTTATGTCAGCAATGCAACGGGTATTAGACGCTATCGAAGAATTTAAAAAAGGTCGTATGGTCATCATGGTGGATGATGAAGACCGTGAGAATGAGGGTGATCTCGTTTATGCTTCGGTTTTTTCGACTCCCGATCATGTTAATTTTATGGCAACGCACGCAAAAGGTCTCATCTGTGTAGCGATTAATCCGGCGATTGCTAAACGGTTGAGTCTGGAGCCGATGGTAAGATCAAATACATCGATGCATGAAACTGCGTTTACGATCTCTGTGGACGCTACAGCAGCGACGACCGGTATTTCGACTTACGAGCGTGATATGACGATCAAAATTCTCGCCAACCCTATCTCACACCCCTCTGAACTGGTAGCACCGGGACATATCTTTCCTCTCATCGCTAAAGAGGGGGGAACGCTGGTTCGTATCGGACATACGGAAGGTTCCGTTGATCTATGCCGACTTTCTGGTTTGGCAGAATCGGCGGTTATCTGTGAAATCATGAAAGAAGACGGAACGATGGCACGTCGTGATGATTTGGATCTCTTCGCTGCGAAACATGATCTGAAAACAGTCTATATTTCCGATATCGTTGAATTTCGTCTTGCGAATGAAACGTTGGTGAAAGCGGTATCCGAAGAGGAGATTGAATTTTTCGGTGTTCATGTCAAAAAGTACGAGTTTGCCGATCATCAGGAGAACCGCCATACGGCAGTCGTGTTTTACAAAGCAGGTGAGAGCGCGAATGTAAAAGTACATAATGTCGTTCCTGACATCGATCTGCTTTTAAATCAAAGTAAATACGGCCATTTGATCGATTCGATCAACTATCTCAAACACAACAGCGGTGTTTTGCTCTTTATCAACAAACCGCATCATCAACATATCAATATGAAAGAGTACGGGATCGGTGCTCAGATTTTAAAATCGTTGGGGGTTAAGCATATGAGACTGATCGCTGAATCGAAGGTTTCGGATTTTGCAGGGTTAAGCGGGTTTGGGTTGGATGTTATCGAGACGATAAATCCAACTGAAGGGGAAGAATAACCCCCGCTCAGTTTTCCCTTACCATCCTACGGATGCTTTAGAGGTTGTTTTACGAATCTCTTTTTCATCTGCCCATAGAACTTCACCGCTTTGTGGATTGACTAACTCCATCGAAATATTG
Source organism: Sulfuricurvum sp. (assembly GCF_049305995.1). Taxonomy (GTDB): domain Bacteria; phylum Campylobacterota; class Campylobacteria; order Campylobacterales; family Sulfurimonadaceae; genus Sulfuricurvum. The sequence goes on along the minus strand of NZ_JBAQPS010000124.1, from coordinate 2,298 downwards.
TAATAAACATCTTTCATACTGTCATTGGCTTTTTTAATCGAGCGGATGTTTCCGGTAACGATGTAATCGGCTGAATCTAGATTTTTGTTGGTCTCTTTTCCTGAGTGTCCCAGTGCAAACTCACGCTCATCATGGACATCATCGAGATTGGCCTTATCCGCTAAAAAACGTACTTTTCCCGATTTGAGAAGTTTGATACGAATTTTATCGGTGATCACTTTGGTATCGATGTGCTCATAGGTGAGATTGTTTATAGTACGCAACCGTACTTTTGGGGTTTGATGGGTGTTGGAAATAAATCGGCTCTCCAATAAGGACTGGGTCATCGATTCCGCTGTTGTTTGCAAATCGGTTGATCCAAAATCGGCGGTGAGTGTTTCTACTGCTTTGGCATCGCCGTATTTGACATTGGAATCATATCCTACCATCCCAGCGCCGCCTGGGGTAGCGCACCCGTTAAATAACAGGGTCATTGCACTGATACTGAGCAAAAGTGAAGTTTTCGTTAATGTGGTCATTCTCAATCCTTGGATTATTTTTTTTCGGGTACGGATACAATGATCTTATAGTTCGAAACATTCGGGATGCCCGATGTTTCGACGATCTGAACGGTTTGGTTTTTGTGGATCGTGATCGGTTTCCATGCAGTTGCTTCGATCAAAACGCCATTTTTATCAAACCATTCGACTTGGTACACAAATCCTTCTACTTCGTCAAAATCATCGTTTGCGAGATTGGCGATCACTTTGAGTATCGAGCCTTCTTGGATACTTCGGTGTTCAACGATATCAATACGTTTTTCACCGATAATACTAACATTTTTGGATGAACATCCGCTAAAGACTATTAACGCTAATGCAATAGCACACACGGAGAGAAACGGGGTTTTAATAGGTAACATAATGGATCCTTACATTGTCTTGAGTTAAATAATCGACCAGTATAACGGTACCTTTTTTATCGGTTGGGAGGACGACAGTCTTTTTGTTTTGGTTTAGCATGATATCGAGTGTATCTCCTTTTTTGGCTTCAAATTTAGTAATATAGCCCGAATTTGGGAGCAGTTCCCAGTTGCGGTAATCTTTATCGACATAGCTACTCCCTAAATCCATACTAAGTGAAGCGATTAGCCCTCCCAATGGACCGAATTTATCGGTGATTTGTTTGGCTGTTACGGCTCGGGTGGTGGCTCTTACTACCCCTTTGGCCAGATCGGAGGGAAGTTCATCTTTGAGAGTTTTATACGCCATGATATTGGATTTTAAGAGCCTCGGAGGCTGTAGACGCATCGTAGAGGTGGAGATGGAGAGGGAAGAGAGATCGTTGATCGGCAGGGTATAAGAGGGGAGGTCAAGACTGGTGTATTCAGCCGCATGAAAAATAGGGAAGCGAACTCGCTCGATTTTTATCGCGGGCGCTTCTCCTGAGAGAACAATGACGGTAACGTTTAGAGTAGATGATTTAATCGGGAGAGCTGATGATTTAACAAAAACCTTGGATACCTCAGGATTGAGTGCCAATGCCCGTTTAAGACTGATAGCAGAGGCATCTCCCGCAGCGGCTGATAAACCTGAAATATCGAGAATAATACTGCTAAGGGTATAGGAAAAGGGGTCTTGGTAGTTGTTGGCCATAGATCGGACATCGGGATCTTCGAGCAGTGAACCCATCGAATAGCCAGATGGGATAGAGGAGACATCGCTTCCTTGCCGCTGTGCTTGACGCTTTGCATCAGCGGCATCTTTGATTTTTTCTTCGCTCTCTGTAAGCCAGAATTCTTGACGTTGTTCCATCCGCCGCATCTCTACAGCAGCTCCCTCAAAATCACCGAGCATAGTGTAGTTAAGGGCATTAAGGGTATGCATGAGAGATCGTTCGTACCCTTTCCCATAATAGGTTTCAGCACCTTTGGAAAGAAAGGTTGAACCGAGGAATGAACCGGCATTACGAATACTTACTTTGGCTCTGTTTTCGTATTCATCTAATATTGCGTACGCTTTCTCAAAGGATTGTATAGAGGCATTAAAATCACCATTAGCTTGTTGAAGTCGGGCAAAATTAAGCCAATACCAAATTTTGTCACTCTTGGAAGTATCATTGCTGAGGGTGGATAGAGCTATGGAAAAACTATTTTCAGAAAGAGAATTTTTTAGTTGCGTTGAAGAGAGGGATGCGGCAAAGGTAGATATTTCAATAAAAATGAGTAAAAAAAAGATGATTTTATACAGTTGTAAATACTGGGAAGTCATACTCTTAATTATAGGGATTTAGTATTAAAAAGAGTTGAGGGTTTTATGA
>NZ_JBAQPS010000123.1:0-13462 GCF_049305995.1 Sulfuricurvum sp. | reverse complement strand
AGTTCTCATGGAGCTACATGGTCGAAATCGCTGAGTATCTAAAAGAAAAATATCCGCATGTCCCCGTTATCATGTTCCCAAAAGGGATTCCTGCCTTTTTAGATAAAGTGTATGGTAATTTCGATGTATTCGGTGTTGATTGGAGTACTCCTATGGCACTGGCAAAAGAGAAATTGGGGGATCGCTACGTCCTTCAAGGAAACATGGAACCGTGTCGTTTGTACTCCAAAGAACAAACGACCGCGTGTGTTGAAGCGATCCAAGAGATCATGGGGGGTCGTCGCCATATCTTCAACCTCGGTCACGGGATTCTCCCTGACGTTCCGGTTGAAAACGCACAGCACTTCGTTCGTGAATGTCAGAGAGTCAGTAAAAAATAAATGTCCACTATTTTCGGTCCCGTCTTTTCACGCCGTTTCGGTGCGTCGCTCGGGATCGATCTCTCCTCATCCACCAAACAATGCAATTTTGACTGTCTTTACTGTGAACTCGCCCCTGTACCTGCAATGGCACACCAACATACCGTAACTCCGGTCGAAACTATCATCAACGATTTAAAAGAAGCCCTCTCTAAACACCCCGATATCGATGTCATTACGATCACCGCTAACGGCGAGCCGACGATGTATCCGTATTTGTCTGAACTGATCGAACAGCTCGATACGATCAAAGGGAATATTCAAACGCTAATCCTCTCAAACAGTGCCTGCTTAAGTGATCCTATCGTATTTGATACCCTCTTAAAACTCGACCAAGTCAAACTCTCTCTCGATGCAGCAACACCCGATGTTTTTAAAAAAATCGATCGTCCGGCTGAAGGGATAGAGATCGGCACGATTATCGAAAGCATCACCCGATTTTCACAACAATTTAAGGGGAAATTGTTTTTAGAGATATTGTTTGTCAAAGGGATCAATGACGTTCTTAGTGAAGTGGAAGCACTTAACCATGCGCTAAAGAATATCCGATGTGAGCGTATCGATATCGGTACGATTGATCGACCTCCCGCGTATACGGTTCAGGGTCTTAGTTTTGAGGAGCTACATGTCATAGCACACCGTTTTGGTCCTGCATTGCCGATCCATATCGTATCCCGTACTCATGCCTCTGCAACTGCGAGCCCTTTCAGCGATGAAGATATCCTTAGCACTTTGGATAAACGTCCTCTGACGCAGGATGATATCAATGCTCTTTTCGATACTGAGTCCAAAAAACGCTTCGAACACTTGCTCCATCACGGCAAAATAGCTCAAATCGAACGCTCCAATATCATTTTTTTCGTTCCAAGCGAAAATATCGATCGAAAACGCTCTAAATAACCCCTTTTTTATTGACATCCAACGCAACATAGCGTATAATTGCGCCCTCTTAAAGATTCCGAATTAGCTCAGCGGTAGAGTAGGTGACTGTTAATCACTTGGTCACTGGTTCGAATCCAGTATTCGGAGCCACCCTCCATAATCTCATTAATCCATTTTCAGAACTGTTTTTCATACGTCACTAGCCAGTTACGACCTTCACGATGTATACCCTCATGTTTTGCGTTATACGATGGGTAAATCACTGACTCTTTAAAGAGATTTTTGACACTGAATGTTAACATCGATAAATCATCCAAATTATAGGTGAGCGTTTCATCTACCAGCATAGTGGCCCCATATGCCCGAATAATACCGCTATCTCGCAGATATCCCCGTTTTGGGCCATTGTAATACCATGCGCTATTAATCCCAAGCCGTTCAGTCAATGGATAAAGATAGTACCCTTTCACCATCACTTCTGAAATTTCCGGACTTTGGTATTCGATAGGATTGTAATAATCGGGTGAAAAATACTGTGAGCGCACATACGAAAAATTTCCCATCAACTCGGAAGCATTACCAAAATGGTGAGTAATCTCCATTTCCAACCCTTTTGCATTACGCTGCCTATGATTGGCATAATCACCGATAAACCCCTCTGGTTCATTAGAAATTCTATCTATGACATCATTTAGAATAGAATAAAAGATATTAGTTCGAAACATAGTGTATTTATTTTTGTACGTGTAAGCCAATTCAAACGTATCAATCGATTCGGGGTTTAAAGTTGGATTCCCATTTTTAAATCCATTTTGTACCGCTTGAAAAGCTTCCACATATGATGGTGCACGATAAGATCGTCCATAAACTCCCTTAAAAATATGGTTATCATCTAATCTGTACACTGAACCTAATCGGTAACTCAACATATCGCTAAAGAGTGAATAAGAATCTAGTCTAACATTGGTAGAAATATCTAAAGCATCATTAATAGAATAAATATCTTGTGCATACACCGATTTAATCCACTGATCGTTATCTCCAGCAATCAAACCGTACTGTCCATCCAAATACGTCATCGGATCAGGAACGGCTGGATTAACAATAGGACCACCATTTGCCTGCACTCTGTAAGTAGTACCAAAAATATTTTTAATTGTATCAATCTTTTGGGTACTCATCCCCACTCTCCAATCATGATCGACTACATTTTTCCCTCGAAAATTCATTTCCATATAACTGTTTAGCTGTTCATACGTGGGGTTTATCCGAAATGTCATGGAAGCATCTTGATAAATAGTAGTGTCAAACGTAAAAGCATAATAATTTATCCCTAATTTCGTTTCCATAACAATGTCACGATCTACTAAAAATAGCTTTTGCATTTCAAAAACACCACTTGCATTATGCTGATAACCCCCATTGACTGGTTCAAGATCTTCACCCAAACCATAAAAATTATCTGTAACTTCTGATTTATATCTGGCAATCAACGTTAAATCATCACGCTTTGCCATCACACCGATCGAATAGTCTTCAAAATTTTCCAAACTGTTATAATCAGACCGATAATAAGCATTATTAGGATCTGCTGCAAATGTTCTATCGGCATTTATAGTTTTATTGCTATGTTGATAATAGCCGTCAATTCCAAGTGTCCAACCATCCGTATTCAAATGTTTGGCAAATCCCCCTTTGGCATAACCATAACTTCCTGCTGAAGTAAAAACTTTATCATTTTCCCCTTCTTGAGAGCTGATCGTAATCACATTGATTGCCGCACTAAATGCGCCAGGACCATAAATTGTCGAAGCAGAACCTCGCAACACTTCAATACGGTCAATCAGCTCTATAGGGAAATCAAGATAATAATAACTGGTACTGTAAAGGTCACTGCCGACATCCACTCCATCAATATAGAGTTTATACTTATCAAATACAAACGTATCAGGGCTATACGTTCCTCTAACGATAACTTGTTTCCAACCGGTATGTAAGATAGAAGTCTCAATCCCAGGCAAAAGACCAAGGGCTTCATGGAGATTACGAATTCCAATTTTTTTAAGCTTATCAGCATGGAGTACGGATACGACAGAAGGCTGATAGTCAATATTGAGTTTAGTCTTAGTTGCAATGGCACTCACTTCATCCAATAAAGAGGCGATATCCTCCTCTGCTGCCACTTCATTTGAAAATAGCAAAATTGCTACCAGTATCATCGAAAAATGGTTCATCAAACTCCCCATAATCATTCTAAGATTACATTGTACCAAAACTTTAAACGAAGTATTAACAAAAACTTATATAATACCAATTTATGTTATTTGGTATTGGATTTTAATAATGAACTCTTTAATCGGAAAATTTGCAATTTTCTTTTGGCTTCTTTACATCGCCGTCATCATTCCTATCTTTATCATCATCCAAATGAATAGTTCTAGTGTCTTAAATGACGAAGAACGCTTCAAAATTCAATTAGTTAGTAATACTCTAAAACCAATCATTTCTACCTATCTGAGTTTTGATCAGAAGGAAATACTGAATGAAACAATGCGAACTTTTTTTCAAAATCCAAGCATTGTACATGTTCTCCTAACCGATATCAATAAAAAATCTATTTTTGAACAATTCAGCTCTCATACAAAAAAAGGGTTACGCACTCTTTCAGAACCACTTAACGACCCGATTACAGGTGAATTACAAGCAACACTTTATATCAGTTACTCCAATACCCATGCACAGGAGTTACAAAATAAACTTTTTAATCAACTACTATTATTGTCATTCTTTGCTTTAATCATTTTTTTAATTACCTACCTCTACTTTCGTAAACAATTTTTTGTTTTACGCCAAATCTCTAATTGGATAGGTAATTACACTGTTGATAATACAACAAAACCTTTTCAGTCCAATAACATGAATACTGAAATACAAACCATCATTTCATCCACCAATACAATGCTCGGAACGATTGATAACTACCGATGCCAAATGGAAGAAATTAACTCAAAGTTAGAGCAACGTATTGAAGCCGAAGTAGAACAACGCCGTCAAAAAGAACAATTATTGATCCACCAATCAAGACTTGCGGCGATGGGTGAAATGATCGAAAGTATCGCTCATCAATGGCGACAACCGCTTAACATTATCGGTTTAGCCATGAGCAATATTGAGATGAAACGCCAACTTGGAGGATTAAATGACATCGATGTTCAAAGTAACAGTGATATTATTAATTCAAATCTTTCCTTTATGTCTAACACCATTGATGATTTCAGAAATTTTTTCAATCTCAATAAAGAACGTATTACTTTCAAACCAACTCAACCTATTCATGATATTTTTCATCTATTAAGTGAACAACTTCACTATGCCAAAATTATTTATACAGTAGATGATACATGCAATGAAGAAATTTATGGTGTCGTGAATGAATTTAAGCAGGTCATTTTAAACATTATTAACAATGCAAAAGACGCTATTCTCTCACAACACGGTTCAATCGGAGGGGAAATCAACGTTGTAGTGCGATGTGGAACACAACATCTCTTCATTGAAATATCTGATACCGGAGGAGGGGTTCCACCGGATATTAGCAAACGGATTTTTGAACCTTATTTTACGACGAAGTTCCAAAAACAAGGAACCGGCATTGGACTCTATATGTCCAAAGTAATCATTGAGCAACATTTTGAAGGGACTATCAGCGTTAATAATACTTCACAAGGGGCGGTATTCACTATCAGTTTGCCGCTAAATCATCCATGAAAAAAATTTTGTATTTTTTCATTTTTGTCATTCCACTTACACTCTTTGGAGAGTCTTACGATACTCCATTATTACATATCAGCTCAAAACTTTTTCCAAAAATATTATTCATGGAAAAAGGGACAAAAGAACGTATTCAATCCTCTATTCATTTTGTTATTATCGCTTCACCTACTCATCAAGAAGCCGCCAAACATTTTTCAAACTTAATTTTGAATCAATACCCTAATGGTATCAATGATCACCCGATTCGAATTTCAATCGTTTCAGTAAAAGAAGCTCTGAATATGAAACATGTACATGGTATCATTTTAATGATTCCACCTGATGAAACTCTACTTGAACCACTCATCAAACATACTTATGAAAATAAAATTCTCACATTTTGTTTCGACCCATCCTTACTACGATATGGAGCTGTGATTTCAGTCTATATTGGAAAAAATGTGAAACCTTATCTCAATACCTCTGCAATCAAACAGGCTTCTTTTACTTTTGAATATAGTTTTATCAATCTTTCTGTACTTTATGAATAAATTTCTTCACTCTTTTAAACCAAAATACAATTATGTTAAACTATAATCATATTCATTAATTGCATTGAAGGAGAGAGGTCATGAAAGGTATTATTCTAGCGGGTGGCAGCGGGACCCGACTCTATCCGATTACCAAAGGGGTCAGTAAACAGCTCGTTCCTATCTATGATAAGCCAATGGTTTACTACCCTCTCTCAGTATTGATGCTCGCAGGAATTACGGAAGTTCTTATCATTTCTACTCCTACAGATTTACCACGCTTTGAAGAGCTCTTAGGTGATGGCAGCGACATTGGGATGCGCTTTGAATATTGTGTCCAACCTTCACCTGATGGTCTTGCACAGGCCTTTATCCTTGGAGCTGATTTCATCGGATCGGATGATGTGTGTCTAGTATTGGGTGATAATATCTTTTATGGTCACGGTCTCACGAAAATGTTGGCTCAATCGGTTCGTAATGTTAAAGATGAAGGGAAAGCAACCGTATTCGGTTACTGGGTTAAAGATCCTGAACGTTATGGGGTAGCTGAGTTCGATAAAGAGGGAAATGTCCTCTCGATCGAAGAGAAACCTTCATCGCCTAAAAGCTCGTATGCCGTTGTAGGATTGTATTTCTATCCAAACAGCGTCGTCGAAATAGCAAAAAAGATCAAACCAAGTGATCGAGGAGAGTTAGAGATTACCACTGTCAACCAAGAATATCTCACGCAAAATGCCCTTAAAGTAGAACTAATGGGTCGCGGATATGCATGGCTCGATACCGGAACCCATGAATCACTCCTTGAAGCGAGTCTCTTTATCCAAACCATTGAGAACCGCCAAGGACTCAAAGTAGCCTGTATCGAAGAAATCGCCTATGAAATGGGATACATTACCAAAGAGAAACTCTTAGAGCTTGCACAACCACTCTCTAAAAACCAGTACGGTCAATACCTGATCCGTAGAGCCAATGAAGGGAAGATTGGAGAATGACATTTACTCGTACCAATATTCCTGATGTCATCATTATTGACCCAAAAGTTCATGGAGACGAGAGAGGCTATTTCGTCGAAACGTTTCGGGGCGACAAACTCTCGGAATTTTTAGGATACACTCTTAATTTTTGTCAAGACAACGAGTCTAAAAGCTCATATGGCGTTCTACGTGGATTGCATTACCAGCTCCCACCCCATGCACAGACCAAACTGGTACGGGTTATCGAGGGAGAAGTACTTGATGTAGCAGTGGATATCCGCACAGGAAGCCCCACTTTTGGTCAGCACGTAGCCGTTCGTCTCTCAGGAGAGAATAAACGCCAACTACTTATCCCGAGAGGATTTGCTCACGGGTTTGTCGTCTTAAGTGAAACATGTACCTTTACTTATAAAGTGGACAACTACTATAGTCCTGAATGCGATCGCGGTATCGCATTCGATGATTCGACTTTAAACATCGATTGGGTAGTTTTGGTAGAGAAGCTTCAACTCTCAGCTAAAGATACCACACAACCATTATTGGCGGATGCAGACCATTTCACTTTTGGAAATAATTTATATGCTTAAAGTTCTTGTCAGCGGAGTTTCTGGACAATTGGGTTCTGAAATCAAAGCTATTAGTACCTTATATCCCCAATATGATTTCACCTTTGCCGATCGTTCAATGCTTGATCTCAGCAATCTCTGTAAAATGGAAGATTTTTTCGAAGGCAAGATATTCGATGCTATTATCAACTGTGCCGCCTATACCGCTGTAGACAAAGCCGAATCTGAAATAGACTTTGCCGATACGATCAATCATCGATTTGTTTCGATGCTCGCAAAAATCGCTAAAAAGAAAAACACGTTACTAATTCATCTCTCTACCGACTATGTCTTTGATGGCAAGAATTACCGCCCTTACATCGAGAGTGATCCCAGCGATCCACAAGGGGTTTACGGGTGCACCAAACGTGATGGAGAGAATGCTATCCTCTCTGTTGCTCCATGTAACACCATTATCATCCGTACATCATGGGTTTACTCCTCTTTTGGCAATAATTTCGTTAAAACAATGCTCCGTTTAGGTCATGAGCGCGATAACCTCGGTGTTATCTTTGATCAAGTGGGAACACCCACCTATGCACGAGATTTAGCCCAAGCGATCCTCGATATCCTTCCACAGATCAACAATACAAAACCCGAAATCTACCATTATAGCAATGAGGGAGCCGCTAGTTGGTATGACTTTGCCAAAGCGATATTTGAACTTTCCAGTGTTACGTGTCAGGTAAATCCGATCACTACCGATCAATACCCGACTCCGGCATCTCGCCCTCACTACTCTTTACTCAACAAATCAAAAATCAAAAATGATTTTAATCTCTCCATCCCCTACTGGAGAGACTCACTCAAAGAATGTTTGAATACCTTAGGAGAAATCAAATGAAAACCATTTTACTCACCGGATGCGCCGGATTTATCGGGAGCAATTTTGTCCCTTATTTTTTAAATAAATACCCAGACACCCGCTTAATTAATCTTGATCTCCTTACCTATGCAGGAGACATGAATAACCTTAGTGATGCACCCGTGAGCGATCGTCATATCTTCGTCCAAGGGGATATTTGTGATCGATCATTAGTTGAATCATTGTTTGAACAATACGATATTCGTGGTGTCATCCATTTCGCCGCTGAGAGCCACGTCGATAACAGCATCAAGAATCCGGGTGTATTTGTCCAAACCAATGTCAACGGCACTTTTACTCTCATCGATGTCGCCTATAAAACATGGATGGAAAAACCATTTATCTATAAATCTGGATACGAGGGATGCCGTTTTCACCACATCAGTACCGATGAAGTGTACGGAACCCTCAGCGATGATCCAAGTGATCTCTTTACCGAAGAGACCTCGTATGCCCCTAACAGCCCTTACAGTGCATCCAAAGCGGGATCAGATATGATTGTCCGCTCATACCATCATACCTATGGGATGAATACGGTGATTACCAATTGCTCCAATAACTACGGACCAAAACAGCATAATGAGAAACTGATCCCGACCGTTATCCGTAAAGCCCTAAATGGAGAAAATATCCCCGTTTATGGAGACGGCAAAAACATCCGTGATTGGCTTTATGTGTTAGACCACTGCAAAGGGATCGATCTAGTTTATCACACAGGACGCAGCGGAGAGGTATATAACATCGGCGGACGCAATGAACGCAACAACAATCAGATCGTGGATCGTATTTGTACTCTCCTCGATACGATGCAACCACGCCAAGATACCAAAAGCTATAAAGAGCTTATCACTTACGTCGAAGACCGTGCAGGACATGATAGACGCTATGCTATCGATGCCACTAAACTCGAAACAGAACTCGGATGGAAAGCCGAAGAGACGTTTGATACCGGCATCGTGAAAACCATCGAGTGGTATTTAGCCAAATATCTCGCCACTTATTAAAATTCTATGTCTGATTCTATATCTATTATCATGGCCACTTATAATGGTAGCACTTATTTAAGAGAACAATTAGACTCCATATTGCACCAAACACTTCTTCCAAAGGAGATCATTATTCAAGACGACTGTTCCACCGATGATACAGTTTTAATTATTCAAGAATATCTTTGTCATCTTCCCATCCAGTTTGAAATCAATCCTGTAAATTTAGGTTATGTTCGAAATTTCGAACTTGCCCTTTCAAAAGCTACTGGAGATTATATTGCGTTATGTGACCAGGATGATATTTGGGCACCCAATAAACTTAAACTTTTACTCTCTAATATTGGAGGAAAATCTCTTGTTTACAGTAACTCTTTACTTATTAACTCTAAAAGTGAAAGTCTCAATACAACTCTTTCTCAAAAGCTGCGAAATCACTTTATTTCAACTCATTCTCCACTAACATTCATATACGATAACTGCGTCTCAGCACATGCGATGTTATTTCATCATTCACTCATACCGTATACCACTCCTTTTCCAAGTCAACTCTATTTTGATGCATGGATAGCTGCAAATGCTGCTGCACTTAATGGTATTAGCTATATTGATCAAACACTAGTACACTATCGTCAGCACACAAATAACACACTGAGTAAAACAACCAAAACAAAACTTTCTTTATTTAAAAAAATCAGTTTAAAAGTAGAAAAAAAAGCTTCTGAGCATGACTCCCATGCTAAAATTATTTCCGAATTTCTCTCTATTTCATCATTAACAAATGATGAACAAAATTTACTAAAATCATTACAAATTGCCCACTTGGCATTTGCGCACCATTGGTTTAATTTTACTCTGTTCACCTTATTAATTCTACACAGAAAGACTCTATTTGCAATTACGACACGCAATCCATTCTCTATAGCTTTAAAAAAATCAATCGGTCTTAAACTTTACCGTCTTTTTCCATTTTTATAGAGCTTAGTAATGCACAAAAATCGTCGAAGAGCTTTTATGGTATCATTAGAGTATCAAATCAATAAGGTTATGAATGGATTGGATAATTGTTATATCAAACCGCTTAATAAAAATATTAGGAGCTATTGTTAAAGCAATCGCATATCCTTTTCATTTTATTTTTCCTAAAAAACGTTTTCAAATTCCCAAAGAGAGTAAAGCCTTTTTTACCCGACGTACTCCAAATAAAATTGCAAAAATTATTTGGCAGACTAATTATACAAATAACGTTTCTCTTCCCGTTTATGTTAACTATCTATTCAACCGTCTCATGTCCCTAGATTGGGAATACCGTTATGTGAGCACCGAGGATCGTTTGGATTTTATGCGATCACACGCTTCACAACAAATCGCAAATGCTTTTGAGCAACTCACGGATGGAGCTTCCCAAGCCGACTTATGGAGGCTTTTTGTCTTGAACTATTATGGTGGAGTTTATATGGACATCGATGCCCATGCCGTATGGCCACTTTCAAAAATGATCAGACCCGAAGATAATGAAGTCTTTTTGATGACCAAACACAATTACAGCAACTACTTTATTGCTTCAGTAAATAACAATCCTTACTTAGAAAAAGCGATTATGATCACCGTTGATAATATTAACAATAAAAATATCGGTGGCGGAGTCTATGATTTAACAGGTCCGACCGTTTTGAATAAAGCAATTGGAAATGAGAAAGTAAATCAAAGACGTAATCAAATAACTTGTATTCAAGGTAGTTTTACCAATGAATATTTTCAATACATTGACAAACCAAGAGGAAAATGGACTTATGCTAAAAAAGAGGATCTTTTAAAGAGCTAGTCATAGACCTCATTAAACTCAGCAAATACACTGTAAAATATTAAATATTTTTTGGAGATAATCATCTATGTCCCATCCTCAATCCACACTTATTATCTCTGTTTATAAAGATACCGAAGCTCTTAAATTCATATTAGAGAGTTTGAGCTATCAAACCCTTCCGGTTAATGAAATCATCGTATCCGAAGACGGTGATTCAGTAGAGATGAGAGAGTTTATTGCTACTCAAAAAGATCATTTCCCCAATCTCGTCCATCTCATACAAACCGATGATGGATGGCGTAAAAATATTGCGATGAATAACGCTATCAAAGCTGCTAAAAATGAATACCTTATTTTTATTGATGGTGATTGTATTCCCTATAGCACCTTTATCCAAGGACATGTCGAAAATGCTCAAGAAAAAATTGTTCTTTGTGGAAAAAGGTTTGAATTAGGAGCAAAATTTACCGATAAAATAAAAAAACATCAGCTCACTATGTTAGATTTAGAAAAAAAGTTTCTCTGGTATCTCCCATGGATGGTAAAAGATAATGCTAGACATATCGAAGAGGGGTTTTATTTTACATCTAATAGTTTTTTAAGTAATATCAGCAAGCGTAACGTTCGTTATATTATTGGATGTAATTTCTCATGCTACAAAAAGGATTTTTTAGCAATCAATGGACTTGATGAAACCTATCGACTCCCTTCGGTCGGTGAAGATATCGATCTTGGATGGAGATTTAGAGGTTTGGGAATAGAGCTTAAATCATGCCGAAACAACGCTTGCATGATCCATTTATGGCACAAAAAACGCTTTTCCGAAGAAGATGGAATTATCAATAATAAGATTTTAAAAATCAATTTTGACAATAATACCTTTATCTGTAAAAATGGAATATTTAAGGAGCTTTGATGAAAGTATTATTACTAGCCGGCGGGTTTGGAACAAGACTTAGTGAGGAAACAGATGTTCGCCAAAAACCGATGGTAGCACGTGTTGGTACAACGGATAATTTAAATTACTATGTTATGGATGCAAAAATGAAAAATTTAGAGTGGAGTAAATCATGATTTTAATAGGAACTTCAATTCAAGGTTTAAAAATACTGAAACCAAAAATTTTCGACGATACTCGAGGACGTTTTATCAAAACCTATAACAGTGACTTTTTTTACGCTAACGGATTAAATCTTACTATAAAAGAAACTTACTACTCGATTTCACACAAAGGGGTAATTAGGGGGATGCATTTCCAAACCCCTCCATATGATTGCATTAAAATTGTTTATGTTCCTAGAGGAAAGATCAACGATGTTGTTCTAGATATTCGGAAAAATTCTCCGACCTATGGAAATTATTTTACGGTTGAGCTCTCTGCGGAGAATGGTAATATTCTTATTATTCCAAAAGGGTTGGCACACGGATTTAAATCGTTGGAAGACAATACAAATGTTACCTACATGCAAACATCCTGCTATGCTCCGAATAATGATTGTGGAATACACTACGATTCGTTTGGGTTTGATTGGGAAATCCAAAGCCCCCAACTATCAGATCGTGACTTATCCTTTTCTTCTTTAGTTCAGTTTGATTCTCCTTTTATTTTTGGTAATAATTAATGCAAGTTTTAATAACAGGTGCAACAGGTTTTATCGGGCAAAATTTAGTTAAAAGCCTTTTGAATAAAGGGTATTCAATCACAACCATCGTACGTCACAATAGTGACATCTCTTCCATTGATTCTCGAGCCGAAGTTTTTCGTTATTCCGGAGAGATTACGGAACTAATTGCCTTATTTCAAAATAAACAATTTGACGGTGTTATCCATTTGGCCTCGCTTTTTTTAGCTTCTCACCGAACCGAAGATATCTCTTCGTTGGTCTTTTCCAACATTCAATTCGGAACAGAGCTTTTAGAAGTGTGCAAACTCTCCGAAACAAAATGGTTTATCAATACCGGTACATTTTGGCAACATTACCATACAGACAACTACAACCCTGTCAATCTGTATGCCGCCACAAAACAAGCGTTTGAAGATATCGCTAAATATTACACGGAAACTTCCAATATGGTCTTTACGACAATTAAACTAAACGACACTTTTGGTCCGCATGATCCACGAAACAAAGTTTTCAATCTTTGGTATCGTCTTTCACAAACCGATGACACTCTGGAGATGTCTCCGGGAGAGCAGATTATCGACATCTGCTATATCGATGATGTTATCGGTGCCTATGAAACTATGATTGATAATCTTATGAATACTTCGGAGAGAGTCAAAAACAAAACATTCTCTGTCCGTTCCAAAGAACGTATGAGTTTAATAAACCTCTCAAAAATATTTGAAAAGGCGATTGGCAAACCGCTAAATATCCAATGGGGCAAACGAGATTATCGAGAGCGAGAAGTGATGACACCATGGGAAAATGGTGAAAACGTCCCTGGCTGGGAAGCAAAATATACTCTGGACGAAGCAATTAAAAAAACCATAGGAGCCATGAAATGACGCCAGCAGAACAATTAAAAAATGAGATATTACAAAAGACCAAAGAGTATTACGAATTGGTACACAAACCGACACAAGAGAAAGAGTTCGTATCGGGCAAAAGCCGTGTAAACTATGCAGGGCGTGTATTCG
>NZ_JBAQPS010000122.1:0-2059 GCF_049305995.1 Sulfuricurvum sp. | reverse complement strand
CTATATTAGAACTCGACTTTTTTCCCAAAGTTTTAATCCGTTTGAAAATGAAAATTGGCGGGTGTTGATGCTCAAAAATGCCAATATCACACCGCATATTACAAACGGTATTCATAGACTGATTTATAATATGCAAAACTCTACGACTACCATAAAAGCCGTTGTCAATAAAATCTATTTTTCGCAAGTTAGCAGTTTAAATATGCGAGCAAATTATGCACTTAATTTAGAAAAAACCATTTATGAAAAAACTGCGTATCCGTCGAATAAAGGGGGATTTGAAAAAGCATTTTTAGAGTTCTTAGATCGTGATAGCAAGGTGTTAAAGTTTATAAAAATTTTAGAGTTCAAACACGACTTTGCAACAATCACCTATTTTCGTGATGATGGGCTAATGGCGAGTTATTATCCTGATTTTATGGTTGAAACTGAAAAAAGCATCTATCTCGTCGAGACAAAATCGGACAAAGATTTAAAAGATGCGAATGTCAAACAAAAACAAAGAGCAACGCTTGATTTTGTAAGACGAATAAATTCACTTGATGAGGATTTACGAGATGGCAAAAATTGGGCTTATTTGCTGTTGGGTGAAACACAATTTTATAGCCTTAAAAAAAGTGGTGCGGATATAGAGGATATTGCGAACAGTGCGAAAATGAATGAGAGTAGTTTAAGCGGTAACTTGTTTGATTAATTAGGACTTTACCTTCCTCTAAACCACCATTTTATTCATGGCAGCAAATATGAATAAGATGTCTAATACCCATTTGTGCTATAATTTTTAAACAATAGAGGATGAGAGGAGTGTCAATGAGTGATAAAGATATAGCACAGATCAGTGACACGATTATCCGTATAGCACAACCTCAAAAGCTTCTTTTATTCGGTAGCGGCGCAAACGGTACTATGAACAGTGAGAGTGATTTGGATTTTTTAGTAATAACGGATCATTTTGATAATGAGGACGTACAGGTGCGTCGTGAGTTGTATCGTCAAAATATTCGTCTCCCTTTGGATATTATTTATGTAACTCCTAGCTCATTGTTGGATAAGCTCAAAACCAATGATTCTGCATTTAACGATTTGTATTACACAGCTAAGGTGATGTATGGGTAACACATCGGCAGCAAAAGAGTGGTTGTCTTGCGCACTTAAAGACATAGAAGAAGCAGAGCTGTTAGATAAAAATGATTTTTATACCGATAAAATAGGGTTTTCACTGCAACAAGGATGTGAAAAATGTTTAAAAGCAGTTTTGGCGTTTAAGAATCAGAAAATTACCAAAGTGCATGATTTGGTTGAACTGTTAGCGCAAGTTGATACTGTCTTGAGTTTTGATGAATATGTTGAAACGATGACAAGGTTAAATGGGTTTTACATTTCATCACGTTATCCAATGCCGATTATTTTTTCTCCCTCAAGAGAGCAAACCAAGTTGTATATCTTGAAAACGCAAGAGCTTTACACGACGATTAGTAATTTATGCTCTTAATAAAATAACATCTTTACCTTCCCCTAAACCACCATTTGCTACAATTCCACCATTAATTTATGGGCATACGACCCAATCAAAGGAACTGCATGAAGCGTGCATTGCTCAGTGTCAGCGATAAAAGCAACATCGTTGAATTTGCCAAATCTCTTATCGGTTTGGAGTATCAGATCATCTCTACGGGCGGAACGTACAAAATGCTCAAAGATGCGGGTGTAAGTGCCATCGAAATCGATGAGGTGACCAAATTCCCTGAGTGTTTTGAGGGGCGTGTTAAAACCCTAAACCCGTACATCCACGGCGGTATCTTGCACCGACGTGACAAACAATCACACCTCGACCAAGCGGTCGAACTCGGTGTTGAAGCGATCGATTTGGTATGTGTCAACCTCTATCCGTTCAAAGCGACGATTGAGAAAACCGACGATTTCGAAGAGATCATCGAAAACATCGACATCGGCGGTCCTGCGATGGTGCGCTCTGCGGCGAAAAATTTCGACAGTGTTATCATCCTTACTGATCCGTCGGATTATTCGTTGGTTCTCAATGCCATCGCTAACGGCGAGA
>NZ_JBAQPS010000121.1:0-5713 GCF_049305995.1 Sulfuricurvum sp. | reverse complement strand
ACACGGTTAATCCCGTCCACTTCGTTGATGATACGACGGCTGATACGCTCTAACAACGTATGAGGAAGATGAGCAAACGTTGCCGTCATCCCATCTACTGCTTCAACGACACGAACACACACCGTGTTATCATAGGTACGGTTATCTCCCATAACACCGACTGATTTTACGTTCAGAAGAACGGCAAACGCCTGCCATGTTTTGGTGTAGTAACCGCTCGCTTTGAGCTCATCAAGCAAAATAGCATCCGCTTCACGCAGCAAATCCAAATCCGCTTTGTTCACTTCACCCATAATACGGATACCCAAACCCGGTCCAGGAAATGGATGACGGTTTACCAATGAATCAGGAAGCCCAAGCTCAAGTCCGAGTTTACGTACTTCGTCTTTGAACAAATCGCGTAATGGTTCGATCAACTCGAAATCCATCCAATCCGGAAGTCCTCCGACGTTATGGTGGCTTTTGATCGTGACAGAGGGACCGTTAACCGATACTGATTCGATAACGTCAGGATAGAGTGTCCCTTGTGCGAGGAATTTGATTCCGTCATGTTGCGCGGCTTCCGCTTCAAACACTTCGATAAAAGTGTGTCCGATGATTTTACGTTTCGTCTCAGGATCCGTTACCCCTGCAAGTTTACCGAGGAAACTTTCCGATGCATCGGCAACGATTAGAGGCACTTTGAGGTGAACTTTGAAAATATTTTCGACCGATTCACGCTCACCTTTGCGGAGTAATCCATTATCGACAAATACCGGAATCAGTTTATCACCGATCGCTTCGTACAATAATGCCGCAACCACTGAAGAATCAACTCCACCGCTGAGGGCGCATAGAACTTTGCCATCCCCTACTTGAGCGCGGATTTTAACAATTTGCTCTTTGAGGAAATGCCCCATATCCCATTTGTCAGTGATACCGCAGATTTTTCGGGCGAAGTTGCGGAGCATCAAATACCCCTCTTCGGAGTGATTCACCTCTGGGTGATACTGCATCGCGTAGACCATTTTTTCTTCATTCGCGATGGCTGCATACGGAGAGTTCGGTGAGTATGCGATAGGGACGAAACCCTCTGGCAATACGTCCACTTTATCCGAATGGCTCATCCACACCGCACGCTCATCTTCACACCCCTCAAAAAGTACCGAGTGCTGTGTCATATCGATGGTAAGTTCCGCTTTGCCGTATTCGTGGTGATCGCTTCGGATAACACTTCCGCCGAAATCGACCGCGATACGTTGCATACCGTAACAAATTCCCAAAACAGGAATTCCGAGAGTATAGACCCCTTGATCGACAGTATAGGCGTCTTTGTTATAGACCGATGAAGGTCCGCCGCTGAGGATGATCCCGCGCGGATTTTTTGCTTTGATAACATCGATTTTAGTGTGATACGGAAGTACCTCACAATAAACTTTATCTTCACGCAGACGGCGTGCGATCAACTGTGTGTACTGTGAACCGAAATCAAGGACGATAATATTAACATCTTTCAAAGGAGAGCCTTTACGTGGAGATAATCGGGAGGGTAAGCGATTGTGTACCCTTTGCGTTAATGAAAGGGTACCCTAATGTAATTAATAAAAGCCTAAAACGATAAACTGAACATACCATATTGTAAGTGATACAAAGTATCCAACTAAAACGGTCCAAGCAAGTTTGATGTGGGATGAAAAGGTATAAATACCGTGCATTTTTCCCATAACACCGACCCCCGCTGCACTTCCAAAACTGATGAGTGATCCGCCAATCCCTGCCGTCATTGTGACCAACATCCACTGTGCATGATCGATGGAGGGAGAGGCTTTGAGAACTGCCGACATGACTGGAACATTATCGACGATTGCGGAGAGGAATCCTACCCCGATATTGACGAGTGTTGGATCAAACATCTCATATAGTTTTGCGGCATACGTCAAAAATCCCGTAAAATGGAGTGCACCCACTGCCGCCAAAATCCCGAAGAAAAAGAGGAGAGTGTTATTTTCGACTTTGCTCATTGCATCGAAAATATTCACATCGACATTATGCTTCGCTTTCAGAAAATACATATAAAGCTGTAAAATCGCCAAACCAAAAAGCATACCCCACATCGGAGGTAAATGGAGCACTTGCTTCCCTAAAACCGCAAGGGCAATTGTCAATGCACCGAATGCAATGATCACTTTTCCCCCTTTGAGGATTTCGATTTTTTCAGCCGCTTCTGGATCACCCTCTTTATGCGGATCAAGATCAGGAACATACCGAACCAACAATGCCGCTGTAACAAGCCATCCAATGAAAGCCGCTGGAAACAAATAGAGAAAATCAACAAATACTCCCTTCTCTGCCGCCCATACCATCAAGGTTGTAATATCTCCAAACGGACTCCACGCACCCCCCGCATTTGCTGCAACGACGACATTAATCGCACTGGGGATAAGAAACTCTTTGGTTTTATTATCGATGGTCAACAATACCGTCGAGAGGATCAATGCTGTGGTGAGATTATCGGCAACGGGAGAGATAAAGAATGCCAAAGTACCGGTAATCCAAAACAGTTCCCGATAACTGTACCCTTTGGCAATCAGTTTTGCACGTAATGCACTGAAAACACCTCGTTCCACCAGTGCTTCGATATAAGTCATAGCGACAAATAAGAAAAAGAAAATTTCGGTAATTTCCAAAATCAGATGATCCACTTCTTGCTCAAATGGTGTTAAATCTGCTCCATTGATGACATAATAAATCCCGATCAGAACAAACATTAATGTTCCGATAAACAATGCCGGCTTAGCTTTATCAATATGGTATTTCTCTTCTGTCGCGATAAAATAATACCCTACTACGAAAAGTGCGAGGAGAAACCATCCAAACGGATGATTTACCAAATTGATTGCAACCGATTCATTGATTGGGATAGTCATTGTTTTTCATCTTGTGTTATAAAATGTACCCCTATCGATTCAGGACGTTTTTGCGCCGCTTCAACGATACTTCGAGCTGTTAAGAGGCGCAAACGTAATAATCTCCCTACGTTCTCCGAGAGCATTCTTTCTATCGCTTCCAATGCCGTACTAAGCCCATGCGGAGTCCGTTTAATCGAGACATAGTTCCACATGATCCGACGAAGCTCATCTTTTTTTTCTTTGTCCCCATCGAGTTCCAGCGGCTCTGTACCTAGCGTAAAATCCTCACCGCATCCGTATGAGGGGTGTGCCAAAATCGACTCTGCCGCCCTTTGGGCAAACACAAGCCCCTCTAACAATGAGTTGCTCGCCAATCGATTCGCTCCATGAACTCCGGTCGATGCCGCTTCTCCTGCCGCATAAAGCCCCTTTATCCCCGGAACGCTTCCATCGAGGTTTGTTTTAATCCCCCCAACGGCATAGTGAAATGCGGGAGAGATCGGAACCCGCTCTTTGGGAAGATGATATCCTAAATCATTCAGAGATTTATAGATATTCGGGAACCGCTCTTTAAAATACTCACTCTCAAAATCTTCACATGAAAGATAGACTTGTTTCTGGCTTCGCTGTTTATAATCGAATATAGCACGACTCACGATGTCACGCGGAGCCAACTCACCGCGCGGATCGTACTCGAACAAAAAGCGATACCCGTTTTCATCGACCACATGCGCCCCTTCCCCTCGGAGTGCTTCGGAGAGGAGCTGTTTACGAGCCCAATTATTGGCGACAAAAACGGTAGGATGGAACTGCATCATTTCCATTGATTCGAGGGCAATCTCTTTTTCGATACAAATACCATGAATATCACCGCTGATACTCGATGCGTTTGTATGGTATTCATACAATGATCCCACACCGCCACTGGCAATGATGACATTATCGGCCAAAATAATTTTTTGCTTCCCTTCTACCAATACTTCCACTCCGCAACATTGATTGTTTTCGATTAATAAATCGATAACCGTAGCTTCACTAAGCATTGGGTGGGGATTTTGGTTTAGTAAGAAAAAGTGCAAATGTCTCCCCGTTGCATCCCCTCCGGCATGGAGGATTCGGCTTCGTGAATGGGCAGCTTCTTTGGTATAGAGCAAATGACCTTCATTGTCTTTATCAAATAAAAATCCTCGATCGATCAAATCACGGATTACACCCTGAGAATTTTCACTCAGAATACGAACTGCTTCGGTATTGCACATCCCTGCACCTGCATCCAAAGTATCTTGGATATGCAGTGCAATATCCGCATGATCGTACGCCGTAGTAACGCCCCCTTGAGCATAATAGGTATTGCATTCCCACGGATAGGACTTATTGATAAGTAAAACTTTAAGAGTTTTTGGAAGATCTATTGCTGTGTAAAGCCCTGCCACTCCCGAACCGATTATAACTACATCATAACGCAACGGATGAATTCACTTTCACTGAGGATTTTTCATAATAGGGAGGTGCTTTATAGCCACATCCGCCTAACAGTGCCGTGATTGCGATAACACTTAAGGCAATTGTCCATTTTTTTGCCATTTTATCCCCTCATCTTCTTCTAGGGGGATGTTATAATAGCTACCATAAATTATTCATTAAGAACCTAAACATGATTGACAAAATTCGTTCTCTTCCCCACCAAGCGGGAATTTATCAGTATCTCGATGAAAAAGGGAGAATCCTCTACATCGGAAAAGCGAAAAACCTCTCCAAACGGGTCAAAAGCTATTTCAATCTTACCCCTAAACTCTCTCCCAAAGCAACCCTTTCGTTGCGAATCCAAAAAATGCTCTCCGAAACCGTTGGACTTCATTACATCATTGTCGAAAATGAACATGATGCCCTCATTTTGGAAAACTCTCTGATTAAACAACTCAAACCCAAATACAATATTCTCCTACGCGATGATAAAACCTATCCCTATCTGTATGTTGATATGGATGAACCTTATCCGCGGTTTGAACTTACTCGCAAAATTATTCAAGGAAAAAAAATCCGTTATTTTGGTCCTTTTTCCATAGGAGCTCGCGATATTCTCGATTCTCTGTATGAACTGCTGAAACTGGTACAAAAAAAAAGTTGCCTCAAAGGGAAAAAACAGTGTCTTTTTTATCAAATGGAACAATGTTTTGCTCCTTGTGAATTTCCGATTTCTCGTGAAATTTACATGCCGATGGTGATACAAGGGATTGAATGGATTCAAAATAAACATCGTTTGATCAAGCAACTCGAAACAAAAATGGAGCTGTATGCGGAATCGCTCCGATTTGAAGAAGCATTGACGCTTAGAGATCGCATCGAACGAATCAGCAAAAGTGAGCTGACTTCCCAAATCGATTTGGCATCTGCTGAAAATTATGATCTTTTTGCTATTGCTGTCAATGAAACACGTGCTTGTATTCTCCGTCTATTTATTCGTGAGGGCAAAGTTGCTTCAACTACGCATGATTTTCTTCCGATTAGCCTCTCTTTTTCTCTTGATGAAGCTTATGAGCGTACAATCATGGGATTTTACGGTAATGAAAAACCACCTATTATTGCTCCCATCTTAACAGCACACGTGTTTGAATCAAGTGATTGGGTTTCGGAGCATCTTAGTGAATTATTTGGTAAAAAAGCCAAAATAGAAACACCGCAGCGGGGAAGTAAAAAAGAATTGATTGATTTAGCCATTAGCAATGCACAAGAACTTTTACGTACTCCTCAACCCTCAGACGAAATACTCTTGTGTCAACTTCAAGACCTTTTTAATCTTAACAATTTACCACGACGAATAGAGG
>NZ_JBAQPS010000120.1:0-2422 GCF_049305995.1 Sulfuricurvum sp. | reverse complement strand
GAAAGAGATTGTCCCTCGTCAGCTTTTCGAAGTAGCGATTCAAGCCTCTATCGGCAATCGTGTTATCGCCCGCGAAACGGTCAAATCAATGGGTAAAAATGTTACTGCCAAATGTTACGGCGGGGATATTTCCCGTAAACGTAAACTCCTCGACAAACAAAAAGAGGGTAAAAAACGGATGAAAGCAATCGGGAAAGTTCAGCTTCCCCAAGAGGCATTTATGTCCGTCCTCAAAATGGACTAGTGATGCGTTGCATGATGTGTGAGCGATTCAGTCTCTCGCATATCTGCTCCTCGTGTCAAGAGTCTCTCCTCACTCCGACTCTTCATAAACGAAAAATTATGGGTTCCATACCTGTTTACTCCTTTTTTCCTTACAATGACATCGAACCGCTACTACTGACTAAACATACCGATATCGGATACTATATTTATACCATTTTAGCGAAGCGATCATTGGGTGCTTTTGCCCGTGAATGGGCCTATGAAAACCGAGTTGCCTCCATCGGTATCGACGATCATGCTAATAGCGGCTATTCTCATACAGCTGTTTTGAATGGTGCATTAAAATCTCTAAATATTATGCCTTATTATGGAAAGCTTCGTGCGGCACAACACTATAAATATGCGGGGAAAAGTGTCGAAGAGCGACTTATGAATCCTCGACAATTTCACTATAAACCTTTTGCGGAAAATGAGGTGATTTTAGTCGATGATATCGTCACAACGGGGACAACACTCGGCGAAGCGTCTGAGGTACTTCATGCACAGGGGAAGAAAGTGATCCTTTGTCTTACTTTGAGTGATGCGGAGAATAAATAATTATTGCTTCATCGGGATAGAAATATAAAAACAGCTCCCTTTTCCGAGGGTGCTTGTTGCCCAAATTTTCCCCTGATGCGCTTGTACCATCTCTTTGACTATAGCTAAACCTAATCCAGTCCCTTTGATAGCATTTTGAGAAGAGCCTTCTATCTGTGAGAAGGGGTCGAAAATAGTCTCAAGATGTTCGAAAGCGATACCTATTCCCTGATCGCAGATACTGAACAGATGTTCTTTATTACCTTTATGGGTTAGCGTTATGGTTGAGTCATCCGGTGAAAATTTGATGGCATTGCTCAAAATATTAATCAGTATTTGCTGAATCATTTTCCGATCACCATTCATTGTTTCTGTCCCTAACTTAGGAAAGGAGAGGTGGATATTATGTTTTGATGCGAGAGGTTCCGCGATAATAGAGACATCTCTAAACATGTCAGATAGGATAAAAGTAGTGAGATTGAGTTCCATCTTTCCTGCTTTCATTTTTGAAAAATCGAGAATAGTATTGACAAGATCAAGAAGATGTTTTCCGGAAATAAGGATTTTTTCAATGTACGTTTTAAATTCATTGGGGGTGTCTGTCCGTTTGGTCAAAATTTGAGAAAAGCCGATGATGGCATTTAGCGGGGTTCGGAGTTCATGGCTCATCGTAGCGAAAAAAGCATCCTTTGCAAGTGCGGCTTGGCGAGCTTCTTCTAATGCGTTTATGAGTTCCTTTTGAAATTTTTCTTTTTCAATGATCTCTTGTAACAGATTTTCGTTGAGGTGTTGTGTGTAGTATTTTTCTTCTTCCAAATGATGGACTAACTCTTGCTGTTTGAGTTGCAGGAGAATAACTTCGGAAAAGTTAGCGTGAAATTTTTTACTCGACAGGATCATCATAATCGAAAAAAGGAGAAGAGCCGTTCCTACCATCCACGATGTTGCATTGGAGGTATCGAGCATAAAATGCAAGGAATAAGGACCGATAACTAATAAATTATAAAAGATATAACTTTCAGGGCGATAAGAACTCGATCCAACACCTCCGGCAACCATACCACCTACGATAATAATCAGCATCATCATGTGGACAGAAGAATCCGGTAGGAGATAAAAAACACTCGATCCCCAAATGATCCCAGAAGCGATAATCCCACTCATATAGATTCGGTACGCAAAAATAGTGGAGTCAGCCTGAAGCCATGAACCAAAACGGAGATAACTGAAGGATCGAAAGAGCAAAATAGCCATATTCAGTAGAATCCATACGATTAGGGTATTAGTTGAGAATTGATCTTTCAGAATCAAAGCAATAATAATAGCATTAAAGAGCGTAGCGATTAAAGCGATAGGAAGGGCACGATAGAGTGCATCTACTTCTTTAGAAAATATATTATTTTGCACGAAAAGTCCATTTATATTGGATAATAGTTGATTATAGAAGAGAACTCCTTTAATGCGTATAAGGTTGGAGCGTAGATATACGTGTATCGACTATATCTCTTCCTATCGTGAAATGCTAAAGAGATTGGAATAGGTAAAGAAAAAAAACTTTGTGCTATAATTTGTACAATGTTTTAGGAGAAAAAGATGGAAGCACAAACCTACAGTTATACAC
>NZ_JBAQPS010000119.1:0-6351 GCF_049305995.1 Sulfuricurvum sp. | reverse complement strand
CTATATTATGTATACATTCCACTCGAAAGAGCGGGAACGAGACTAGAATCTAGATCCCGTATCAAGTACGGGACCTCAAAGAGGTTCTTGTGCCCTGTAGGGTATGACGGTTAAGAAGAAATTCATGGCGGGGAGGTGGTTTGAAAATGGGTGATAAAAGGGGATTTTTGGATGATGAGAAAAAAATAGGATTTGAAATTTAGAGTCGGCACGTTTGCACCACCGTGTTTACTCTCTCTCTCTCTCTCTCTCTCTCTCTCTCGAAGAGCGCAGACGTGGGGATGTAGTCGTGATGCGACGAATCATTTTATCCCCTCTTATTATTTGGGGCTATTATAGCAAGATGATAGTTGAGTATGCAAGTTTTATGTTAAATGTTGTGATTAATATATGGGCAGTGCGAATATACTTCGCACTATTTAATAAGATTAACTAAAAAGTGAGTTTACGCTCTCGTTGTGATAAACACGACGAATCACTTCAGCAAACAAAGGTGCAACGCTTAGAACCTTGATTTTATCACTTTGACCGCTCAACACAAGGGTATTTGAAATAACCAACTCATCGAGCTCACCGTTGTTGAGATTGTCATACGCTTTACCGCTGAGTACTCCGTGGGTCGCACACGCCATAACCGACGTTGCCCCGCGCGCTTTGAGTGCAGATGCCGCTTTAACCATCGTTCCTGCAGTATCAACCATATCATCGATAATAATGATATCTTTACCCGCTACGTCACCGATGATATTCATTACTTCGGATTCATTCGCTTTTTCACGACGTTTATCGACGATAACCATCTCTAACCCTAATTTTTCAGCAAAATAACGAGCACGCGCAACCCCACCGATATCAGGAGAGGCGATTACAGGATTTGCAAGATTTTTAGAGCGGATATACTCTTCGAAAATAATCGCACCGTAGAGGTTATCTACCGGAATATCGAAGAAACCTTGAATTTGACCTGCATGTAAATCGATAGTGACAACACGGTCAATCCCTGCTGTTTCGAACATATCAGCAACGAGTTTCGCGGTAATCGGAACACGCGGAGCCGCTTTACGGTCTTGTCGTGCATATCCGAAATACGGTACAACCGCCGTGATGGAGTTGGCCGATGAGCGACGAAGTGCATCGGTCATGATGAGCAACTCCATCAAATTATCATTTGATGGAGCACCTGTACTTTGAATAATGAAAACATCACGTCCACGGACACTTTCAGAGATTTGAACGTTAATCTCTCCATCACTAAAACGTTTGATAGATGCTTTGGAGAGGGGAACATCGAGGGTTCTGCACACTTCCTCTGCAAACTCGGTACACGCTGAACCGCTGAAAATTTTATATCCGCGCATATGGTTATCCTGTAGGGCTTAAATTATCGCGATTATAGCAAGAGGAGACTTAGGGTGAGATAATGCGAAGAGGGTCGTCATCCTCGGGCTTGACCCGGGGATCCATCTTTAAAGAAGAGCTGGATTCCCGATCAAGTCGGGAATGACGAGAAAAAGCTTTACTAGAAAAACTTTTGCTACGTGCGGTAGTCCGCGTTAATTTTGACATATTCATGACCCAAATCGCATCCATAGGCGGTGAATTCGCCGTCTTGCAACCCGATGTCACAGTGAATCGTAAACGCTGATTTTTGCATCACCGCCGCCGCAAACGGTTCGAGTTTTTCATCAAAGAGTAACTCCCCTTTTTTATAAACGCAGATATCATCAAACCAAATGCTAAGAAACGCTTCATCACACATGATCCCACTCGCCCCTACGGTTGAAGCGATACGTCCCCAGTTAGGGTCTTGCCCAAAAAGTGCCGTTTTAACAAGGAGTGAATTAGAGAGGGCTTTTGCCGCAATCTCCGCTTCTTTGTGGTTGATCGCTCCGGTTACTTTGTATGTTACGAGCTTCGTTGCTCCCTCGCCGTCACGCACCATCTCTTTGGCTAAAAAGAGCATGATGGATTCCAACGCCTCTTTGAACGCAGTGGCATGAAACACTCCACTCTCACCGTTTGCCATTATCAGTACCGTATCATTTGTCGAGGTATCTCCATCGACACTCGCCGCATTGAACGTCGTATGGACACACTCATCGAGGATATTTTGCATAGTTGCTTTCTCTACTGCTGCATCGGTCGTGATAAAACAGAGCATCGTTGCCATTGCGGGATTAATCATCCCTGCACCCTTCGCCATCGCACCGATTCGGAATGATTTTCCATTCACGAGAGTCACTTCGTACGCGAGGCGTTTAGCAAAGGTATCGGTCGTCATAATTGCTTCGGAAGCATTGACCCCCTCTCGATGAGAGAGATCACAATTCATTGCCCCCTCGATGATTTTGGCTTTCGGCAGACGTACCCCGATTACCCCTGTTGAACTCATCACCGGATTTTGGATTTGAGGAAATTTTGTTTTCAGAGCATTTAGTACCTCATCAATATCATCAATCCCAGCACGCCCCGTCATAGCGTTCGCATTTTTAGAATTGATGAGGACAAAGTTCCCCTCAAAATCCCCTTGTGCACGAAAATGGCGAATTGGTGCCGCCGTCATTTTGTTCGTGGTAAAGACCGAAGCGATAGCGCATGGCTTTTCGGAATAGATGAATGCCAAATCTTTGGCAAAGTCTTTTTTCAATCCAATGTGGATTCCGTCGGCAAAAAAGCCATTCGCCGCGCAAACACCGCCGTCAATAGGGTTAATGGTAAACATGATGAAATACTCCTGATACAAAAAGGGTAATTAGATATGGCTTATTATAAACAGAGAAACCTAGTTCAAAATTAAAAATGAGAAGTTTTTGTGAAGAAATGGTGGGAGTAAACTCCCTGTGTGCGTGAGACCACGCGGAAGATTACGAATCTTTTTTAAGAGTACGAAGCTCAGAAGCAGCGATTCTCAGTTTTTTGGTAGTACCGTCTTCAAGTGTTACACGAACAGTACGAAGGTTTGGTAAAAAACGGCGTTTAGTTCTGTTTTTCGCGTGAGAAACGTTGTTCCCGCTCATTGGGCCTTTACCGCTAATAGCACATTTTCTTGCCATTTTGGGGCTCCTTGCGTAAATTTTAGTTGCGAATTTTATCGTATTTAACCCAAAGTTTACCTTAAGTAAAGGATTGCCCATATTAAAGGCACCTTTAATCTATCCCTCATTACAATATTACTATCTTTAAAAAACTATAAACCTGATTGGAAAATAACCCTGTGGTTACAGCTGAGCAAATTTCCCTTTATATTCAAAACATTCCACCGGCTCCCTCTATACTGAAACAAACTCTTGATCATGCTCGTAAAGGAGATTTAATCAAAGCGGCTAAATGTGCCGAGGAAGACCCTGCCCTCAAGTTTTATCTTAAAACTTTGGTGAATCGCCCTATTTATGGCTTTCGAAATGAGGTACATGAAGTATCTCAAATATTTGGTATTTTAGGAGTATCAACAACACAGCAAATGCTTTACCATTATCTCCTAAGTCTGCTCACTCCAAAAAAATGGCAACTTTTTACTCTTCAACAGCATACTTTCTATGATTTTCAGGCTTCGCTCAGTCAAAAATGGGAAAAAATTCTCCGTCATTTAGGCTTACTCAATCATGATACGGAAAGTGCTATTACCCTTCTTCCTGCAAGTATCATCGTCTGTGATGCCCTTTTCGGTGCTTATAAAACCGACGTTGAACTGCTTAAAAGCGTAAAAGCTCTAGATTACAATACAATTCTTTATCGCCTCAGTAAACAAACATTATTTGATCTTTGTACTCAAGTTGCAGACAAATGGGAAATGCCCCCTGCGATCAGCCGTATCGTACACGCATCATCGGGACTCGATCAGGATGTCTCTCCAGAAGAAGAGACTCTTGCCAAATGGATGCACCTTCTTCTCTTTTTCGAACTTAGCCAAAATACCTATGTAAATGCAGGCTTAAACGAATTTATCGATTTTCAAATCGACTTTGTCCAAGATATTTACGAATCTTTTATGCAGGTGGTGGAGTACGATGAGAGCAACCGTTAAAGGGCGAGTCGCTGTTTTTCATCCGCAAGGATTTTTAGATAGCAATAATGCACCATCATTTTTAAATATTGACGATATTAAAGCAACTGAATCACTTAACATCGATATGCTGTTGGTGTCACTAAAAAAAGTGATCTTCTTCAACAAAAATGGGCTTGATGTTTTTGTTAAATTACTTACCTCTATCCGAAATCAAAAACATATTTCGGTCGGATTATGCGACTACGACAGTGCAAAGTTCAAAACAATCACCACTTTTTATGGAAACAATCTTAATTTTTCCCTTTTCCGCACCGAAAAAATTGCTGAACTCTTTGCCCCCTCTAATAAAAGCGATTCAAAAACAGTTCTTCTCTATAACGATGACCCCTCCCAACGCTCCGCCATGGCTATTGAGCTCTTTGATTACGGTCAGAATCCGGTCATTGCTCAAAGTAAAAAAGAGTTTGATGAAAAAAAACAGCATCCAGATCTTTACTATGCAATTATAGAAGATACCTATCTAGGATTATTTGGGCAAAAAATTGCAACAAGGGTAACCGGAAATGCGATTATTTACACTATTGCTAACTTTTTAGATGCTGAAATTGGTAATACTTTTAATATTGCTTACCATAACAATTCACTTAATGTCGGCTTTCGCCTCTTCATTTTTGATGCGTATAAAGTGGTCTCAATGAACGTCCATGCATTAAACTTTTTTACCAAACTTGCATCTTCAGCTGCTGAATACAATGCAAGCATTTGTTTTGTGGGGCTCACTTTTGAAAAAACCCCTCAAAGTTTCAAAAATGATCTTGAAGATGCCGGAATACTTTTTTTTGAACATATGGATGATATTCTCAAAAATAAAGAGCTTCTGCAAGAACTCGGAGGCAGTAATGCCGCTTCTTCTAAACACATCCGTACACTTAACAAAGCATTAGTCAATGAACTTCCAAATTTTATTGATGCCACTGTTTCAACCATTGCTATGATGACAAATGCTCAAGCAATTAAAAATGGAATGAATATCCAAATATTAGACATTCCTAATAGTGAAAACCAATATGCTAGTTCCATTGGATTTTATGGTGATATTGACGGAATGATTATTTTGGTTTTCCCAAAAGAAATAGCTCGAAAAGCATGTGAACTTCTTATTGGTGAAGCAACAGAAGATGAAGAAAGCATCTTAGATGCTTTAGCTGAATTCGTCAATATTATCGGAGGACGAACAAAGTCTCTTTTAGGAGAAACCAAACACCGTATTGATATTACCCTTCCCCGTACCTATGGGGATGCTAAAGCACTTATGGAGATGGCACAAAACAAAAAAGGGGTACAGGTTAATTTGAGTTTTGAGGGAAGTAATTTTATCTTTTTTTTAACACGATAGTTACGAACAACTCCGCCTAGTAATTCAAGATGAGATTACTGTAACAAGCTTTAAGAGGTATTCGGAAAAATAAAAATTGAATACCCCAATACTCACACAAGCCTCACATGTGCTCAAAGTAGCCAATACTGTCATTGGCTAGAATCTCTACTTTATTACTCTATAGCTTTGTTTGGATTAGCTTTAATCATTTCATCATGTTGTAATTGAGTTATAAGCATTCAATCTTCACTTTTTAAGTTACACCAACAATATTTTAAATTAAATTTGCGTGTTGACATGTGCATCCCAACTGGGATATAATTCAATTAAAAGGAGACGTTATGTCTAAAATGCAAACAACCATACGGCTCGAAGAAGACGATTATAAACAAGCGCGTGAAATACTGGAGTTTGTTGGTATGAGCTATGCGCAGGCGATCAATATGTTTAACCGCATGGTTGTCCTCAATCACGGACTCCCTTTTGAGGCAAAAATCCCCAACAAAAAGACGATTACAGCGATGAAAGAAGCCAAAGAACTCAAAGGGGAGTTTATAACGTTGGGTGATCTTGAGAGAGAACATGCAGCTGTTTCGCACTAAGACGTTTCTAAAAGAGTATGCCAAAATCAAAATATCGGATGCACAATACGCTAAGTATTTGAAGTTTTTAGCCATGCTTTTAGAAGAACATCCTCTTCCGCCAGAAGCAAAAGATCATCCCCTAATCGGTGATTATGAGGATTTTAGAGAGTTTCATATTTCGGGAGATTTGTTGATTATCTATTGTATCGAGGATGACATTTTGAAATTAACTCGTATCGGATCACATTCACAATTATTTAACTAAAAGACTTCTTCTCTCCTGCGTCAGAAGTGAAAAAAGGTATCTACAAACCTTTTTCGCTAAAATAACAAAAATATTACACAAGGTGTACTTCTATGCTTATTGCCCCAAGTGTCCTCTC
>NZ_JBAQPS010000118.1:0-2078 GCF_049305995.1 Sulfuricurvum sp. | reverse complement strand
CCTCAATACAGATCTCTTCGAATTCGTTAAATAATGCGCCGAAAGCAACACCATATTTATCTCTTCCCACAATTAAATATTTGTGGGCTTGTTTCAATTTTTCTAGCTTGGCGGTTTCAATTCTCACTTGGTATCCTTCACTATTTGTTTATAGTGTAAGTATAGCATAACTATACCTTAGTATACCTTTAATTTCTGCGATCAAGTTTTTGTTTTCGAAAAGTGGATAGAGGGGTATTTCTTTGGTCAGAACTGGAAACCGAAGAGCTTTTTTGTTCTGCAAGTTGTTTCTGGATGGTGCTCACTGCTTCTGCAACATCTATGCCGTGTTGTTCCCTTAGTTCGATAATCTCTTCGGGTGTGAGTGCGTCTAGGTACTTGTTGAAGTGTTTTTTTGCGAGAGCTTTTGCCTCGGCTACTGCCACCACTTTTAAACAATCTGGTTTTTCTTCGTAATCATGATTATTTATTGTGGCCGGTCGGGAAAATTTCTTTGGCTTTGTTGGTGCTGATTTCTTGCGGTTAATCCTCTTCTCTCTTGCAGTATACTCATATATATCTTGCAGAAGTTCGGCTTCGCTTTTTTGTTTGATCACCAAATTCTCTTTCTCGGTGAGCTTAAGAAATGCGGCCAAGTCTTTACATGATCTCATTTCTACAGCGGTAGCGATCAACGCCTTGTACTCGTACAGATACGCGGATTTAGTGCCGCGACCTTGCTTGAAGTTCATGAACTCAATAATCTTTTCTTCCAAGTTTTCCACCAATTTACTATTTAATATTAAAACTATAGCAATTATTTTTTAAATCTGTATGAATTAAATAGTAAATTTTTGTAAATTCCCTATAATTTTTAACCTTTTTTGAATTATTTCTTAATCCTATCTCATTTTTTTCCTATTATTTTTTAGTTTTTGGCGTTTTTCTTTCTTTTTTTTCTTGGGTGTTTGGGTGTTAGTGGTGTGTTTTTTTTGGCTTTTTTCTTTCTTTTTTTTTCAGACCTCACGCAATCCCTCGGATTGTCCTATCGCCCCATTGACTACAACTAAATAAAAAGTTAGAATTACGTTAATTAAATGTAAAACCATTAAATTAACTTTTAGAGGGGTAAATAAAATGCTTACCATGTCAAAATTTATGTCAGTTGGTCAAGCTCAATCGTATTTTGAGGGCGAAAAAGGCTATTACAACAACGCAGACAATGATGGTACTGGACATGCAACGATCAAAGGGAAACTCGCTGCAGAACTTCTGCTACACGGCATCGATGGGAATACCATTCATACTCATTTGACAACTGCTGATTTTGAGAAGATATCAGCCATGTCAGACGTTTTAAGTGAGGAATGCGTTGAGGGTATTACGTCGAAACTTGATAAGCTGAGTGAACTTGCGTCGCTTGCCGGTAAAAACCGAAGAGCAGGGTTCGACGTACAAATGGGTGCTCCGAAAGAGTTGGCATTATTACGCGCAATAATGTTCGCCGAAGGCAATTTAGAAATGGTTGCAAAAATTGATGCTGCAGTAAAAGACGCGGCGGACGCTTCTATCTCTGAAGCGGAAAAGATGATTGGTTATCGTGAAACGAAAGGTAAAAAGACAGAGCTGATTAGGGGCGATGGCATTATCTATAACCAAATTCAGCATCTTCTCAATCGCGATGGTGAAGTTTACTTGCACTATCACCATTTTATTTACAACATGATTCGAACGGAAGATGGGAGCTATAGATCAATCGAAAATGAAATACTTTTCAAAAACCAAGATTTTATGCACATATTTTTCCATGCAGCCCTCGCAAAAGAATTGGACAAAATGGGGTTAGAAATTGAAATCACTGATCCCAAAAAAGGAACATTTAAAATCCTTGGCATACCGGAACAAGCAATTAGAGACTATTCCCGAAGAACTGAAGCAATCGAACTATTAATTGCCGAGGAAGAAAAAAGAATTGGTCGGGCAATGACCCAAGCCGAAAAACAAAAATTTAAACTCTTCCATCGTCCGGTAAAAGACAAAACTTTATCTGCTCAAATAGTGCAAATTGAAACGGCGGAGAGACTTAAGATGGATTACGC
>NZ_JBAQPS010000117.1:0-2862 GCF_049305995.1 Sulfuricurvum sp. | reverse complement strand
GGTTTATACTCCTCAGCTTTTTTGGGTTTGGGTTATTGTTGGCATTGACACCGTGTGTATTCCCGATGATTCCGATCATCTCATCTGTGATCGTTTCTCAGGGGGGGATCGGGACGAAACGGGCATTTTGGCTCTCAGTGGTTTATGTGCTCTCGATGGCAGTTGCCTATACGATTGCTGGGGTTTTGGCGGGACTATTTGGGGCGAATTTACAAGCAGCATTTCAAACACCGTGGATTATCACTCTATTCTCATTGATTTTCGTAGTATTGGCAATGTCGATGTTTGATCTCTTTGAACTCCAAATCCCCAATGCGATTCAGTCTCGTCTTACTCAAATCGGTGGACAACGCGGGGGTGTGATCGGTGTTGCGATTATGGGTTTTTTATCAGCACTTATCGTCGGGCCGTGTGTTGCGGCACCGCTGGCTGGAGCACTCATCTACATCGGACAAACGGGTGATGCACTGCTTGGTGGTGTGGCGTTGTTCGCTTTGAGTATCGGTATGGGGATTCCACTGGTAGCGATCGGTACGAGTGCGGGCAAATTTATGCCGCGTCCGGGTGCATGGATGGACAGCGTCAAATCGATTTTTGGGATCATGCTCATCGGTGTCTCCATTTGGATGATCAGCCGTATCCTCGATGAAAATATATCGATGATGCTGTGGGGTGCCTTGGCCATTTTTGTTGCGATCAATATCGGAGCACTGGAGCCGATCCGAGGGCGTTGCATCCGTTGTGGTCGTGCTAATAAAAAAGCATTAGGGATTATCATCCTTCTCTATGGGATGTCTTTGTTGCTAGGGGGAATGAGTGGTGCAAAAGATCCTCTTCATCCGCTAGATCCGTTTTTACCGAATAAAAATGCGGTAGCGGTAGCAGCGGCAAGTGAGCATAAAACGTTTGAAAAGATCACCTCTATCGAAGAGTTGGACGCTATTTTGGCAGAAAACAAAGGGAAACAGGTTCTGGTCGATTTCTATGCCGACTGGTGCACCGCGTGTAAAGAGCTCGAAGAGAAAACGTTTAGTGACGAGGCTGTTAAAAGTGCAATGGATGGCTATGTTTTGGTTCAAGTTGATTTGACCGCCAACGATGATGCTGCCAAAGCGATCAGCTCTAAATTCGGTATATTCGGACCTCCGGCGATTTTGTTTTTTGATGAGAACGGTGAACGGGTTAAAAGTGCCGACATCGTCGGATTTAAAGAACCGCAAGAGTTTCTAAAACATTTAGGAGAGATCAAATGAGTAAAATAATTTTAGCATTGACCCTAATGGCTAGCTGTGCCATGGCTGAACTCAAATGGGCAGCGTCATATGACGCGGCGTTAGCACAAGCGGCCAAAGAGAAGAAAAAAGTGATGGTAATGCTCTCGCGTGAAGAGTGTCCTGCGTGTGAGTATATGAACGATATCGTATTTGAAGAAAAAGCGGTAGAAAATGAAATTCAGAAAAATTTCGTTCCGGTACACATCGATATTCACAAAGATTTTATCCCTGAGGGATTAGGATATATCGGGACACCGACATTTCACTTTTTAGATGCAAAAGGGAAAAAAATCGGTCGACATGACGGTGGGGCGAATATCCCTACGTTTTTGGGGATTCTTGGGAAGATGAAAAAATAAGTTTCTTCGTTCGTGGTGAGCTTGTCGAACCATAAATAAGTTTACCCTTCGACAAGCTCAGGGTGAACGGAGGAAGTAATCTATTTGTTCTCTACTAATTTATCTAAAATATAAAGTTGCATATTTTTATGCGGTATCTCTTTTTCTAACGCTTCTGAATAAATCTTCGCTACCTCTTTAGCATGTAAATCGTAATCAAAGTGAGGAAAATGATTTTCCCACGCTTTTCTAATAATTTTCAATGCTACCGTATCGATTAGGTATTCTTTGAAAATAGCATAGGTTGCGAAAAACATTCCTGTAAATAAAATAGCCATCAAAATGAGTAAGTGGCAGTCAATTTTAGCTAATACTTTATGGAAAAGAGCAGACGATGGAAGTAAAATCAGATGCCAAACAGCAATAAAGACGATATAGCTTCGCCCGATACTGAGCCTAAACCCTGGAATTTTACCTTCGAGTTTTAATCCCTCTTGATACATTTTATTGGTTTTTAATAGATCGCGAAAAAGCATAGGACCATCACTGAGGCTAAAAACATAGGGGATGATTTTTTCATCGGTAAACTGACGGTTTTTGAATTTCATCCATGAAAAAATTCTAAACATTATATTCCTTAATAATAGTACTGACACGTCTCGCACTTCCATGCGCTAAAAGTTCACGGAGTGTTTTTGTATCGTTAAAAAAAGCGTTTTTATCCATTTTTTGATACGCATTATACAAGTTTTGTGCATTGACTTCGTTTTGAATAAATTCTGGATGGAGACTTCTATGATGCACATGTGAAAATAAGATATTTCCCAACCCGACATAATCGAGTTTTACTAGCCTTGAGGCGATAGTATAATCCAAAGATTTTGCAATATAAGTGAGAATGAATGGTGTCCCGATCAGACAAGCTTCAAGAGTTGCAGTACCGCTGCAAATAAAGGCAAAATCAGATTCAGCAAGTGATTGATGTGCATCATGTGTCAGTTCGAAGGATGAAATATCGCCATAAAATTCATCTATTTGTTCAGGTGTAAATTGTGGAGGAATCACGAGCAAAGCCGTTGCATCGATCATAGGGCGTAATTGTTGAAAAACCGGCATCAGTCGTTTGATTTCACCGGGGCGGCTACCGGGCATAAAAGTAATTTTTCCGCTTGAGGTCAAATCTGTTTTTCGAATCGTGATTTCATCAAGCAGAGGGTGTCCGACGTATTCGATTTTAGCATCGCTTGAAT
>NZ_JBAQPS010000116.1:0-6578 GCF_049305995.1 Sulfuricurvum sp. | reverse complement strand
TCTTTACTCAATCCATCGGTTGATGCGGCGGTTTTAATAATAATTTCTTCAGGAGAACCGAACTCTGTCACACTGGCATGTTTAAAAAGTTCCTCTTTTTCGAGTGCTTCACGTACTTTATCGATCGGTGCGGCACCTTGATATTTCACCTGCACCACCGTTCCTCCGGTAAAATCGATACCGAATGAAAACCCTTTTGTCGCGATCAGACCGATCGCCAAAAAGAAAAGGACAAATGAGGCGACAAAAAAGATTTTCCCTTTGCCGAGAAAGTTATAGACTTTATCTTCTTTAAACAATTCCATTATGCATTCACCTTTCTCGTCATACCGAACCACATTTTATAGTTTTTCGATTTTTCAATGCGGTTAGTAAAGAGTTGGAAAATTCCGTATGTTCCGACAATAGCCGTTAGCATAGAGGCTAAAATACCCATACTCAGTGTTACGGCAAACCCTTTAATCGCACCCGTTCCGTATACATAGAGGATCGTACACGCAATAATTTGCGTGATATTGGAATCTAAAATAGCCCGCATCGCTTTAGAATATCCCTCTTCCAACGCTTTTCGAACACTAAGCCCCAAACGGAGCTGTTCACGAATACGCTCATTAATAATAATGTTCGCATCGACGGCCAAACCGATGTGCAAGACGATCCCCGCCATACCCGGCAATGTCAATGTCGCACCTAAAAGTGCCATCATCGCGAGAATGATAAAAAGATTGATAAGTACCGCAAGATTCGCGATAATCCCCGCCAATCCGTAATACATCATCATAAAAATCATAACGAGGACAAATCCGCTAACCAAAGCAAGCAAAGAGGCTTTAATACTATCCGCGCCCAAACTCGGCCCGACGGAGCGTTTTTCCAACATATAGATAGGAGCCAACAACGCACCCGAGCGAAGTGCAATCGCTAAATCGTTCGCCTCTTCGATGGTGTAGTTACCGCTAATCTGACCCGATCCGCCACCGATACGTTCATTGATTACAGGTGCTGAGTAGACTTTACCATCCAGTACGATCGCAAGACGTTTACCGACACTTTTACCGGTAAAATCACCGAAAACCTGCGCTCCGGCTGAGTTCAATGAAAAATTGATCACCGGACGGTTGTTTTGATCGTATCCCACCTGCGCATCGGTGAGCATTGTCCCATCGAGGATCGGGATCTCGTTGACCAAATGTTTAACATTCGGTGCTAACGCATCTTCGAGGATTTTATCCCCATAGCTTAGTGCTTCACCTTCGCTCATATCCATCACTCGCATAGCACGATCTTCATCTACTGCCATGAGTTCAAGTTTTGCCGCACGCGAGATCAATTCACGAGCACGTTGTTCCTCTTGCGGTGTTTTTATCCCCGGAAGTTCGACGAGAATCTTATCTATCCCTTGACGAGCGACGACGGGTTCAGCCAAACCGAACTGATCGAGTCGGTTACGAATCGTCTCAATCGCTTGATCAACCGATTGAGTCTTTAACTTTTCAATCGCTTCGGGTGTAAAAGAGACACTGTACGATTCACCTGTAGCTTTTGCTACAGCACCTTGAACACTTTTTAAATGCTCATCAACTTTAACACCGTCTTCACTGTCCAAGATTTCAAACACGACATGATCGCCCTCAACACTGAGACCGTCGAGTAAAATATCATTCTGTTCACTAAAGTGCTTTAATCCTGATGCAACCGATTTGAGCTGTGAATTAACCGCTTCTTCGGTTTTAACTCCCAACAAGAGGTGTAAGCCCCCCTGAAGGTCAAGCCCAAGGGTTACTTTTGCACCGCTCTGACTTTGAGTGAGAGACGGTATCGAGAAAAGAATCCCAAAAAGTGCTGCGGCAATCAGTAATACTACACGAAAATTAAGCTTCATCCTCGTACTTTCTGGCAACCGCATCTTTAACGAGGCGCACTTCGGTTTCGTTGTTCATTTTGATCGTAAAAAAGGTATCTTCGACTTTTTTGATCTCGACGATTAGCCCGCCGGTTGTAATGATTTTATCCCCTTTAGCGAGGGCTTCAACCATCTCTTTGTGTTTTTTAGCCTGTTGGTTTTGGGGACGAATGATCACGAAATACATAATAGCGATCAAAAAGACAAAAGGGAGAATTTGAGAAACAATTTCCATGGATATCCTTGGGTAATGTGAAATTGGGGCATTATACTCAAATGTGGCTAACAACGGTATAATTGCTGTATGAAATATCGATATACACCCACTATAGAACTCCTAGTCGCCCCGTTGCTCATCGCCCTTTTATTCTCAGCTTTTATTTATTGGGAACATTTTGCCCTCACCTCCAAAGCACTCAACACCCTCTCAGGCTTGATCGCCCTTTATCTCCTCCTACATGCCCCGAAACGTACTGTACTTATCAGCGGATTTTGGATCGGACTGCTTTGGTGTTACTGGATCGGATTTAGTTTCCAGTATTACGGTCTGGAATGGGCGACATGGCTTGTTGCTTTGGGCTTTGGATTCGTCTATGCCCTCTATTATGGAACGATGGCACTCACGCTAAATCCCCTCCTCCGTGCCGCGATCCTTTTTGGTCTCACTTTTGTATGGCCGATGGATTTCAACTGGATGCAGCCCGAAATTATCTTCGTGGAGAGTTATCTCGGATTTGAAAAATGGCAGTTTGCCCTCACCCTTTTTGCACTGGCTCTGGCAGGATGGTTTAGTCGCTTTACAAAAATTTTCCCTTTATTACTGCTGCTCGGTGCCATCCAAACCACCTATGACACTCCCCCTCTTCCTGATGTCAAAATCAAACTCGTCTCCACCGATATTTCTCAGGATTTCAAATGGCAAAGTGACCGATTAGATCTTACGATTCAAGAGAACTTTGATGCCATCGATAATGCAATTGCGCAAGGGTACGATCTCATCGTCCTTCCCGAGTCGGCATTCCCCCTCTACATGAATGAATACGACGTTATTTCCGAAGCACTTGCCCAACGTTCGATGCACATTTCCATACTAACGGGGACACTGCACAAAGAAGACGGCTTAAATTACAACGTCTCCTATCTTTTTGATCAAGGTAATATTACGGTGGCTAAAAAAACGATCCTCGTCCCCTTCGGCGAGTACATACCGTTACCGAAATTTCTACGAGGATGGGTTAATCGGGAGATTTTCGGAGGGGGAGCCGATTTTGTCACCGCCAAAAAACCGACCGATTTTACGATCAAAGGGGTGAGTTTTCGCAACGCCGTTTGCTACGAAGCAACCCGCGCTGAACTCTACACCCCTGAAGTTCATTATATGATTGCAGTAAGTAACAACGGATGGTTCAAACCCTCTATTGAACCGACGGTACAAAAGCTGTTAATACGGTTTTATGCTCGAAAAAACAGTACAATAGTATTCCACTCAGCCAACGGAGGAGGAAGCGGGATAATATATTAATCATATTAAATTGCTATGTAATGATTGTTTTTTACAACTTTTATTATTATAATGGCTCAAAAAACAGGGATAACGAAATGAAAATAGCGGCCAATATCACTGAACTTATCGGCAATACCCCATTAGTACAATTAAATACTCTTTCAACTATAACACAAGCAACTGTTTTGGGAAAATGCGAATTTATGAACCCTACCAGCTCCGTGAAAGACCGAATCGGTTTTAATATGATTAAAACAGCAATGGAAGCAAATCAAATTAACCAAGATACATTGATTATCGAACCGACCAGTGGAAATACCGGAATTGCTCTAGCTTCTATCTGTGCAGCATTAGGATTAAAACTGACTCTTACTATGCCTGAGTCAATGTCCATTGAGCGACGAAACCTCCTCAAAGCACTTGGAGCCAATCTTGTTCTAACGCCAGCAGCGCAAGGGATGAAAGGAGCTATTGATGAAGCCAACGCACTTGTTGCCTCTCATTCCAATGCTATTATTCTTCAACAGTTTGCCAATCCGGCCAATCCGGCAATCCACCGTATTACCACGGCACAAGAAATTTTACGTGATACCGATGGACAAATCGATATTTTTATCGCTGCTGTCGGAACAGGTGGAACGATTACCGGAACGGG
The DNA here is from genome assembly GCF_049305995.1 of Sulfuricurvum sp. GTDB lineage: Bacteria > Campylobacterota > Campylobacteria > Campylobacterales > Sulfurimonadaceae > Sulfuricurvum. The sequence goes on along the minus strand of NZ_JBAQPS010000116.1, from coordinate 2,516 downwards.
AGAAGCTCTAAGAGCTGTTTTACCAAATATACAAATTATTGCTGTTGAACCTAAAGATTCTCCAGTTCTCTCAGGTGGGAAACCCGGACCGCATAAGATTCAAGGGATCGGAGCTGGATTTATCCCCGATGTACTTAATACGACCCTCTATAATGAAGTAATAACCGTGAGTAATGAAGAAGCAATTAACGCGGCTAAAGCATTGGCAAAAAGCGAAGGATTACTTGTTGGGATTTCTGCAGGGGCAAATGTTCATGCCGCATCGCTTATCGCAGCACGCCCTGAAAACAAAGGAAAGGTTATTGTCACAATTTTATGTGATACGGCAGAACGCTATCTTAGTACACCGCTGTTCGAAATTTAAATGCTTTTAGAAACCATCCGTTGTAAAGACGGAATAGCACATCATCTTTCATATCATCAGGATCGACTGGAAAGATCTCTCCGATCCCTGAATATACCGATAAACTATGATTTAAAAACTCTAATTTTTCCACCTATAACGGGATTATATAGATGCCGTTTCCTCTACGATGCACAGCACTATACAATAGAGTTTCATCCCTACACGCCTAAAGCTATTACGTCGCTAAAACTGATCCATGCCGATCATCTAAAGTATTCACTTAAATACGTAGAACGAAGCAATATAACTGATTTAATAAAACAACGAGAAGATTGTGATGATATACTTATCATTCAAAACAATCTTTTAACCGACACGAGTATTGCTAATATTGCTCTGTATATCGATGGAAATTGGCTGACTCCAAAAAAACCTTTACTCTTTGGAACAACACGTGCACGCTTAATCGCTAATGGAACAATTATACCGACAGATTTATCCGCTCAAGATCTTTCAAAAGCGACAAAATTTGCCCTGATGAATGCTATGATAGGCTTTCTTGAAGTCGAGAATGGTATAATTCATTAAAATTAACACACCAAATCAGGCTCTGCTTATGTTATTCGATATCATTAAAAGTCCTTCATTCGCACGATTAATGGAAAACCATCTTCGTGATATGCTTATTTATCTTTTTGAAAACAACCAAAATTTCGGTATTTTATGTAAAATTGAACATGTTATATTTGATCCTCAACTTCCAAAAGATTTAAGTGATGAATTTAGAGCCATGACACTATTTTTTCTCGCTGGATACACTTTTGAAAGTGCTCGTATCGATAATGATATTCTAATTTTTGAAGCGGGTTTTGGTCAAGACAATATTGGCAGTTTTGTTTCAGTTCCTCTGCTCTCGATTGTACAAATTATTATTGATGAAACACCGGCTTTTGTGAACTTGGCTATTCCCCAAGAACATCATCAACTTATGAAAAAAGAAAACAATGAAGGGGTTCAAAATTCAATGAGTGCTCTGCTTTCGAATCCTGAAAATCAAAAGTTTTTGAAGAAAAAATAAGGGTTGAAGTTTATAACTTCAAGCCTAATAGGTAAGTGACCACATTGTCGATAAACGCGTCGTGTTTACGCTCTTTGCTGTAGGCGATGTAAAACTTACGTTTGATTTTATAATTTTTAATCCGCGCTTCAAAAAGTTTCCCTTCTTCCACTTCATCTCGAATAACATGACGTGAAATAACCGATACGACAGGTCGAGGTGCATTTTTAGGTGAACGCATCAATGTCTCTTTAATTGCTGTAGAACTGGCTACAACCCCTATCACATTAAATCCAGAACACTCAACCCCTATCTCTTCAAATACTTCCGCTGTCAATTTACGGGTATGAGAGTTCTCATCGCGGCAGATCCAGTCAAATTTATACATATCCTCTTTACGAAGTTGCTTCGGAATAGGCTGGTTAGAAAAAATCACCAATTCATCCTCTTCCCATTCACGATATATCAACCCCTCTTTAAAAATCGGTGATTCAATCAAAGCAATATCAATTTTTTTATCAATTAGTTGATCCACAATCTCTTCTGAAAAAGCGACACGTATGTGAACTTCATTGTTGATTTTATCTTTGAGCTGACTCAAATACGATGGTAAAACATAGTTACCAATAGCATACGATGCACCTACAATAAACGTAAACTCTTTATTGATGATTTTAAGCAGTTCTTTTTCACTGGATTGAATTGCTTTTTCAAGCTTTGCGGCAATACGGAAAAGGTCTTCCCCTTCTTTAGTCAATTTTATGCCATTCTTTTTCCGTTCTACAACACGAGTATCTAGATAATCCTCAATAAATTTGATCTGCTGTGTCACTGCAGGCTGAGAAATCCCGAGTTTTGCTGATGCTTTCGAAAAACTTTTCTCTCTAACGACTGTTAGAAAGGTCATAAGTTTAGCAAAATCTTTTAACATAATAATTCCTATAAGTTGAATGAATATCGCTATTATAACGAATCATTATAATCAATGCAAGAGTTTTTCAAGTAATTTAAAAAAATAGGAAAAATGGGTTATAATTAAATTAACTATAATAATATGAGCAAGGTAAAAACGGCATGGATAAGATTCTTTCGGGTCTCAATAAGGCTCAACGC
>NZ_JBAQPS010000115.1:0-4126 GCF_049305995.1 Sulfuricurvum sp. | reverse complement strand
ATGCATCCCGATTGGTGGTTATAGCAATATCCTCAGCGTTAAGGTTAAAACAAATTGAAGGGTAGAGCTTCTCCAGTACCGAAATTCTCGTTTGGATTAGGGGATTTAGAGCAAATGTTTCGACCTGATAAACATGTTCTTCGAGGTAGCTCCGTAAATTGTCTCCGAGAGAGATAATCGTATCGATACTTTGCACCATCCGAGAGATTTTTTTTTCGTCATTTATACTGGGTGTAAGAAGAGAAATATTGAGTCGAAGTGCTGTAAGCGGTGTGTTAAGATCATGCAGAATATCACGACTGAACTCTTGGGTTAGATGGAGAGCATGGCGGAGCGGATACAGTGTGTACAATGAGAAGAGGGCGGATACGATGGCGATGACTAAAAGTGCCCAAGCGTAATAAAAAATGAGGTTATTACGAATGGTTGCTTTCATCGTTTCGTACTGTGTCTTTGATAGAGAAAGTTTTAGGGCATAGGTGTCATTTTTTGGAATAGAAAATAATATGAATATCTCACTAGAAATGTGTTGCAGTTCGTAGAGTTTTTTAGGATTTAAGGGGACAAAATCAAATCCGAATTGGGTACATTTTAGATCATAGCTGCATAGACGCATCTCATTGTAAATCTTTTCATTTAGATCATGTTTGAGTTGAGTGTATTCGACATAAAATAAAATACTGCTCAAAATACTTAATGCGATGAAAAAGACTCCAAAGCTTTTAAAAAACGATTCGTATTCAGCTTTTTTCAATACGGTAGCCTATTCCACGAACATTTTCAATATTCCATCCGGTCGTGTGTTTGAGTTTATTGATCGCAAAACGCAGAGCATTGTCACTGGGATGTTCCATTAGCTCGAACAAATTTTCTTTGGATAAAGTTCGTCCGATATTAGCGATAAAAAGAGCGAGGAAAGGGAGTTGAACATCTCCAAGGGAGAGAACATGTCCTTGTCTCATCACTTCTTTGGTTATAGGGCTATAGCTGATATCGCCGTGGGTCATGAGCTGTGTTTTACGAGAAAAGCGGGCTTCAATGCGGAGTAAAAGCTCTTGGGGATAAAATGGTTTTTTGAGATAATCATCCGCTCCTACGGAAAAACCTTGAGTGATAGCAGCGATATCGGTCATGGCACTGATAAAAATGGTGGGAGTATTGTCCTCGGCATTTCGAAGACTTTGAACCAGCGCAAATCCATTGAGTTTAGGGACGTTGATGTCAAAAATATAGAGGTCATATCGGATATCATAGGCTGCTTCGGCCGCTTTTTCTCCATCTATAACCCACCTACATCGATATCCTCTTTCATTGAGCATTTCTTGTATCGTTTCGCCGAGTACCAAATCATCTTCGAGAAGTAGTATATTTATCACTATAGTGCCATCGATAGCTTTAGCGTCCGCCACGGTACATTTTGCCGCCACCTGTTCCTCCCCCCATTCCACTACCTTTACCCATTTGTGATCCGGTACCATCCATTGACCCTGATTTACTTTGTTTCATGGTGCTTGATGCAGCTTGACGCTCTTCGGGTGTTAAAGCTTGCATTTTCGATTGCATTTCTGTTTGAAAAGCGGCACGATCAGCTTCCGGTACAGTTCCGCGCATTGCTTGCATATCGGTAATGCTCATTGTACTGTAATCGGTTGCGAATAGGTTGAGGCTCAATAGAGCGATAAAAGTGACTTTTTTCATGGGACTTACCCTCCTCTAATTTTGGATACGGGTATTATGATACAAGTGTATTAGTGGAGTGTTAGCAATCTCTAAGCATCTCCCGAATAGTGAGAAATTCATCCAAATGTTCAAAAAAGATATCTACGAGTTGAGGGTCAAAATGCTTTCCACGTTCCTCTTTGAAGAGGACGAAAATACGTTCATCATCCCATGCTTTTTTGTAAACGCGATCACTTCCGAGAGCATCAAATACATCCGCTAATGCGGTGATTCTACCGTAAATATGGATAGCTTCTCCGGACAGACATTGTGGATAACCGCTACCGTCCCACTTTTCATGGTGCTCATAAGCAACAATTGCTGCGGCTTGGAGTAGCGCACGGTGAGAATGTTTGAGCATTTCATATCCGAGTACGGCATGAGTATCCATAATACGGCGTTCTTCCGCGTCAAATCGACCAGGTTTGTTGAGAACGGCATCGGGGATAGCAACTTTTCCGATATCGTGCATCGGAGAAGCTTGTTTAAGCATTTCGGATTCTTCTTCACTCAGACCGTAATAGTGGGCGAGAAGTTTGGAATATTCGGCAACCCGTTTGACGTGGTAGACCTGCTCTCTCCGATGGAACCCATCGTAAAGACGACCTCTCTTTGGGTCTCTTCAATCTCTTGGTTTAGATCGGTAATTTCGTTTAGGGCATGATCCATACCGCTAATCATAGTATTAAAAGCATCAGAGAGCTTCCCGATTTCATCATCGCGTTTGATGTCTACTTGCTGTGTATAGTCACGTGTACGGGTGATTTTTTTAGCGGTATTGGAGAGGGTAATGATGGGTTTAATCAAATAGGTGGCGATGAAGTACGCGGCTAGAGAAATAAAAATGGCTCCACCGATTAGAAAAAGGATAAACCATTGTTCGTATTTGTATAAAAGACGATACGCGAACTCTTTTTTCTCTTCTAGGATAATAGTGAAATGAGGCGCATTTTTGAGAGCTTTTGAGACTTGGAGCGCATCATTAAAAATTGAGGGACGTAAGTACACCGACCCATTCCTCTGACGTATGTAGTAGTGTCGTTGCTGTGTATTGGCAAAAAAGCGTTTAAAGTTTTCTACCGGATACCGTACTTCGAGCTTTCCGATGGGTTGTGTCGAGAAGGTGGAATAGACGTTAACGTGTAAAAAAGAGCTAGAACGGTTGGTTTTTCCTATGGTGTTGAAATCGCTGGAAGCGATAATCAGCCCACTAGAATTTGTGAGATAAAAATCACCCTCCATTTTGAGATCATTTTTTTTCGACAGCAGGGTATTGCTGATACGTCGATCCAAATCTTGGGTGTAAACATCGTTCATGATATCTGATTTCGCGATAAAGGTCATATCGTTTCGGAGGGTTAGCAGATGTTGATCAATCCTCTCAACGCTCAAACTCAGTTGGGTGTTCATCTCTTGTGTAACAGCATCATAAAGCTCTTGACGAAATGAATTTCCGACAAGAAACATAGTGAGTGCGTAGGGGATGAGGCTAACCGCCAAAAAGAGAAGAATCGTTTTGAGTTTAAAACTCATAAATCACCTTCACGCTTGAATCGACCATTGAAGAGGGGATATAGCCGATAGCACCCTCGACGTTTTGGACGAATGCTTTGATAGATTCGTGAGAAGGCTGAGTGATAGGGGGGACGATCCCCTGAAAATGCTGTTTTACCCAATAGGTATTTAGACGGTCTCGATCCATTTTTAAAATCTCATTTTCAAATTCGATTCGAGAAGCGTCTTGTCCTATCAGATTAAGAGGAATAATCTTTTGATTCCCAACCATATGGCGTTTCATCAAAAAAATATCCCGTATTTGTTGTGATGTTATCTCAGGTAGGGAGACTCTTTTAGAAATAATAATACTGTATTCTGCACCGAATAATGTTCCATACAGTAGACTAAGCATCAATAGCTTTATCATCAGAAAAGTACCGAAAAGGAGAGCAAAATACGGTTTTCATTCTCTTGAGAATGCCATTGATATTCCCCTTTGAGTGAAATAGGATAGATAGGGCGATAGCTGTATCCGAAAACACCGATGTGGTCTTTATAATCACGATGCTGATCGTCGTAATACTCATACCGTCCTACGAGTGCATGTTGGGGCGAAAAATGATAAATACTTTGGAAGTATCCACTGAGGGTAAGATCGCTTTTGGTATGGTGATAGTCGGTTTTGGCTGCGATAGCTTCTATACTTAGAAAGAGAGAACCGTTGTCGCTTTTTAGATTTCCTTGGATAAATTTTGTTTTTTCATCTGTATTTAAAGCAATAAACTCTCCAATGCTTCCACCGAGACTTGTGTCCATGGAGAGTTCGTGCTCTAGGGATAAACCGTAAAAATGGGTATTGGGGATATTGATATACTCTTCATCAAAATCGTGAGTTGCTTGAGAGAAGAGG
>NZ_JBAQPS010000114.1:0-5097 GCF_049305995.1 Sulfuricurvum sp. | reverse complement strand
AATCGACGCTCCCGCCGCTCACCCCCCAAAAGAGTTTCGGTTCCCCTAAACGCATCACATCATCTGTAGTGATGTCGGGCTGTCCGATAATCCCGACACGATACCCCTCCCGTTCCAATATCCGTCCTACCACGGCAACCCCGATAAAGGGTGAATCGATATAGGCATCACCACTAATGAGAATTACGTCACATTGTTCCCATCCACGTGCATCCATTTCGGCACGGGTAGTGGGTAAATAACGGAGATGTTCGGGGGTTATGGTTTTCATAGTGCGATTGTACGGTGAGGACTCTTACAAAGAGGTTCAACCTGCGTTATAATAATCAAATGGAAAATAATCTAAATCAAGAGATCATCGAGCATCTCATGCACCCTCGTAACTACGGTCCGCTCGAAAACCCAAGCGGTGTCGGTGTGGGACACTCGGAACAAAGCGGTGAGTTTGTCATTTTTTATCTCGATGCGAAAAACGATATCCTCGAAAATGTCGGGTATGCCACCAACGGCTGTCACGATACGGTGGTTTTAGGATCAATGTTCACTGAGATGATTAAAGGCGAATCTCTCGAATATGCTCAGAGCGCAGCAATAAAACTTCGTGAAAAAGTGGCACTGGGGCCGGTAAAACAACAAGCGTGTGCTCAAATGGTACTCACCGCTTTCGAAGCGGCACAAATCCACCAGCAACAAAAATTAGAAGGATCATTCGAAGATTTGCACGCCATCGAAATCGGTATGGAATGTGAGGTAGAGGTATGATGGACGCGACTCTTTTTAGAGCAAAACACCAACTGTGGCTAAGAATAGCCTTTATGTCGTTCTCGGTTAAAGATGATAAGATCAAAAGCCGTCTGTACGAATTTTCCCAAATCGAGTTTCGTCATCTCAAATGGGTTGCCGGATCACTTTATGAAAACAGTGTAGATTATGATTATGAGCGAGATAACCGATTTAGTATCGAGAGTGAAACATTTTTTGATCTGCTGCAAACAACCATCGACGAAATCAAATCTCTCCATCTATTATACACAGAAGAACCGCTTTGCGAGCGAATGGCTCACGATGAAGCCTATATCTTCAGAACGTTGAACACCTATCTAACAACCACTCTTAATGAACCACTCAGTGCCTTCAATCGATCCCGCACTTGGCCCGATGCCCTACTCACTCCAGCAGAAACCGATGCATTAACCCTCTTTTTATTTGAGGAGCTGTACAAAGAGTACGAACTCATCATGATCTACTTTTACCGCCAAATCCGTGCTACTACCGCGGCACAAGTGAGTCATTTTCAAGATTTGATCGACGAATCGCACTTTCATCTCCGTTCATTCGCTGAAATGATGGCAAAAATGGGAATTTTGGCACTGCCAAGAACGCTCCATCCTCGCACCTATCAAATAACCAATATGGAAAAATTCCTCACGGACTGGATCATCGAAGAGGAAAATGCCAAAGAGGAGTGCCGCAAACTCTCAAGTGCTATCCGTGATGAAAAACTCTCCAACTTTTTTGAGTTCATCAATTACCAAGAGAGCTATCACATCGAGATTATGAAAAAATTGTTAAAGGAAATATAATGGAAGAACAAGGAAATATTTTTATTCTGCTGGCGGTTATCGCTGTTTTTGCGTTTGTCCTTACCCGTAAAAAAGGATAAGTTCTTTATAATTAAATTCTACCGGCTTCTATACCCGCTTTTGTTTCCGGTAAGTCACGGCAACAAAAAGGTATAGAGACATTTGTGTCAGGTGGGCATTCCATGCCAAGACGTTCTCGTGACGAGCACATACCAAATTTATATCCTATCTCATAACACCCTTGATCATCCATATAAGCTACTGACTTTGATTCATTGAATCGACGTACTGATAAATAATCACAATCATTTCCAAGAAACATATTATCCTGTTTTTTGTAATCAATAATAATGTATTTTGATACCACACTTCCTTTAGGAGAATATACAAATAAATCGACTCCTTTAACAGAGGATGCAATGGATATAGAAAAAGATCCATCGATCATATCGATATCTTCATAATATGATTTCCCACAATCGCCATCATATGCAACGCTTAATAATGCATTAGGAGGTGAGATTTTTCCGATAATCATAAATTGTTTGGAATCTTCATCAATCTTCATGATTTCAATCGATCTATCAGTATGAACTTTTGAGCGAGGTGATTGAATATCTATTGACACTGGTTCAGAACATGCGGCCAAAAAGATTAAACCTACAAACAAAACTAATCCATATATACGTTTCTGTCTTACTTTCATACAGAATATTGGTTATCGAGTCAAATTAGGTTTAAAAGAGCTTAAATCATTAAAAATATTGTCTGATTCCTGTTCAAAAGCTCGAACTATTACAGGATTAAATGCTTGACCTGACATCTTTTTAACTTCTTCAGTTGCTTTATTGAAAGATTGCCCAGGGCGGTATGAACGGTCACTAATTAGCCCAGTAAAATGTTCTGCAAAGCCAAGAATCTGCCCTGGTAATGGTATTTCATCAGCCAATAGACCAAGCGGATATCCCTGACCATCATATCGTTCATGATGAGATTTAATTAAATCTGAAATTTGGAAAATTTGGTTAAGTGGTTCAACAATAATACTTCCATACAACGGATGGTTACGAATAGTATCTAATTCTTCTTGAGTGAGTTTTTCCCCTTTTCCCAATGAGAAACTGACATCAGCTATCATACCGATATCATGTATTTTTGCCGCAATTTCAAGATTTTTCATACTTTTTGTATCGATTTGCAAACTTTTAGCCAATCGTAATGCTACACTACACACCATATCGGAGTGATGTTTAAAATAAGGAAATTCTAGCTCCATAGCTTCATTTGAGTGCACTAAAAAGTTTAAATATTCCTCTGCATTTTTTAGATTATCTTCTTCTTTAACAAAAAGTGAATACGATGAGTCAACAAAACTTCCAATCGTATTAAGTTGCACAGTATCAAGAGGCAACGGTGTTACTACTGTCATACGACATCCGGAATGGTGGATATAAAAATCTTTGCCAATACCCACAGCATTATTTTTTCCATAATGATAACTACGAAAATTTTTTTCATCATTGATCAGAACTTCCTCAGCATGAGCCGCTTTCATAATAATGTGCGAGATAAAAAAGAAAAAACGTTCCCGATCATACTGCCATGATAAAAATGATGATGATAGTCTTGAAGTAATATTTGCTATATGCGATTTACGTACACTGGTTAGTTCCATCGAAAGCAATGTATGAACTCTCATCCCATTTGCACATAAAATTTGCAGTTGATTGTACAACTCACTATCTTGCTGTATCGGATGATCTCGCGTATAAACCCGAATTACAGCCGTATCTTTATTTTCTACAAAATGGGTAATAAAAAAATTTCCGGATTTAAGCCCATCTTTATGTGATTCAGAAGGTGAAAGCAATAATGGGATACTTGAATTTTTGGCATTTGCAACAGTATTTATCTCAAAAGAGAGTCTATACCATTCATCTTTTTTTATATACATTGCCAAATGTTCCGCACCTGCAATTTGACATATATCCTGAAATACTTTTTCTATTTCAATACCGCTTTCAGCATTGGAAAATTTTTCAATTATCTCTAGATTTTTTCGTAAGTTCTCAGCACTTTTACGATTTTGTCTTACAAATTTTATTATAACACCTACTAGAGCAGCAATGACAAGCAACCATATTAGCATAGGGACAGTATCCATCAACGATCCTGCATCCTCTTTTACCGATTCAACTTGTTCGGGGATTGCGGTATTAGCAATATAACGGCTCTCTTCAAAGCTTGCCATGTTTGTCTCCTCTTAATATTTTTGCATTTTTGTGTAATCGCCGTTAATATTGCTTTTATCATCAACATATTTTGAACGCTTATCTGATTCATAATACGTTTGTCGAACTTTTGCCTGATCACGCTTACTCAGAGAAACTTCAATTAGCCCTTTGACCGATGGCTGTAATGCATAATTAGGATTTTTTAAAGGAACCTGTATCACCATCCGTCCCAATTGAGGATCTACCACAGGAACAATCCGATCAATTATACCCATACGCGTAATTCCTGGAGTGGTCAAAAATGAGATTTTCACTTTTTGTCCCTCCTTTACATATGGAAAAAGTCCTGTAGCAAGCGCACCGTAAACAATAACATTATCGATGTTGACAATTTCACCAATATCAGTATTATCCGAAACACTCTGTCCCGACTGAAGCTTAAAATTGGTCAAAAAACCGTTTGTAGCTGCAATAATATTAATTCTTTCTAACTCATATTGCAATCGTGCAAGTTCTCCGTAATATTCTTGCAAAGCACCACGGTCTTCTGCTCGCGATTTGTATTGAGAAGATTCACTGAAACGACGACTTTCTTCACTGACCAACAGTGTCAAATAACGGTCTTCAGCATTGTCAAACTCGATTTTACTTGCAGCGCCCATATGATAAAGCTGCGCAATTTTTTGTAATTGAAGTTTTGCATTGTCGATTACAGCTTGATTTTCTGGACCACCTCCACCACCTTTTCGATAATGACCTAATGCCTGCTCTTTGGCACGAATTTTAGCTCTAACCTTTTCCATTTCTATTAAAATCGGTCGTTTATTATAAACGGCAATTACATCACCTTTTGTAACACGGTCTCCATTTCGTTTCAATACTATCTCAATCTCACCTGCGATAGATGTTTTAACTTTGGCTTCATCTATTGGACGTACATAACCTTCAAGCCTTAAAACAGTCTCGTTATTAACTTCTTTAATTTCTTTTTCTTCAGCTGATTTGACACAACCGGACAATAATAATGCCGCTGCAGCCATTGCTATTCCAAAAGATTTCATCGACACCATATTTTCACTCCTCTTTATTTAACAAATTAATTAGAATCACTAAGATTCCTTCGTTCTTCCATATGTACCATATTTGTTATTGATACTTTTTTCATTACCATTATTAATACCCCTAAAACTACAGGAACGATATTCAATAAAAGATGAAAAACAACAGCTATGGCTAACGCTTTTTCTTTTTCAACATCATACCACCCCATTGCCATAACA
>NZ_JBAQPS010000113.1:0-3750 GCF_049305995.1 Sulfuricurvum sp. | reverse complement strand
GTATCGGACAGTGTAATTGTTATACCAAACGATAAACTCCTTTCCATAATGGATACTAAAATGAAAATTTCAGAGTGTTTCGGAATTGTAGATAGTGTCCTCGCCCGTACCATGAAAGGTATAATTGGTGTTATATTTTCCAGTGGTGAAAATGATATTAACCTTGATTTTATGGATTTAAAAACGATTATGTCTCATCGAGGAGTTGCTATTGCAGGTATTGGTGAATCCAAAGGAGAGAAAGCCGCATCTGATGGAATCAAGAAAGCGATAGAGTTGGCAAACATTAAGGAAACTCCCATAAAAAATGCTTCAGGAATTTTGGTTCATTTCACCATGCACCCTGCATTTGATTTTATGAAACTAAGTGAGGCAATGGAGATTATACAAAAAAATGTTGCTGAGTCAACTGATGTTATTTTTGCTACGACTACCAATGAAACTTTACCCATTGATTTTATTCGGGTGACTCTTGTAGCTACTGGATTTGAGAAAATACATATGGAGCCAGCTAACAATGTTTTTTAGATGTTGAATAAAAATGGTGTGTTTATCCAATTCTTCTTGTGATAATTTTTTCATTGTCGGTTCCAACCTTTTTTTATTTTTATTTCCGAAGATAAAAAATCTATATTGTGTGTGATATGGTTCCAAGAAATATCTAAAACTTTGAGATTTGTAAGCTTGGTTATCTCTTGAGGCAGTTCTGTGAGTTGATTGTGAGAGAGGTTTAACGTTTGGAGAGAAGATAGCTCAAATAGACAACTTGGTACGGAATCCAATCTTTTATGGGATAAGTCCAAACTTTTTAAACTCAGCAACGCTTCATACGTGTTAGCTATACTTAGTATGTCATCTATTTGATATTTTTCTGCCCATTGCGTTAACTGAATTGCCAAGTCATTTGATTCCATATTACACCCTAACATCGATTTGTTAGAAGTATAAAATAGGGAGTGGACAGCTTTGTGTCTGATTTTATTTTAGAATTTACAGTTAATTAATTCATTAATAATTCTATGAGCCTCTTCTTTAGATGAAATATCTGTAATATGTTTGATTTTAACTTTTGCTTTTTTATACCATCCCTCATATCCATTTTTTATTTTATTATCATTTTGGTAATTGACCTCTACCTTAAGCCATTCATCATATTTTATTTTTTCTTTCTCATAGTTTTTCCAATCATCTGTAAATTGTAATATTGCATCAACGTAATGCAAATCATAGTTGCCTAATAGTTTTATATTATCTTGGTGTATAGGTTCATAAATACCAAATATACAGAGCATTGGTGTGTTTTTATTGATATTTTTGTCTAAATTATCTATAAACTCTGAATACTCTGTATCTCCTTTTTCATCATAATTTATACTAATGATAAAAGTAAAACCTATAACGTTTTGATTATACACGCCGTAGCAGTTTAAATAATACCAATCATTATTGCCATCAAAGAAACTTGTATAATTTTTATTACCGTCTTCATTTTTCTTCCATTTTTTTTCAAAACCTTTAGATCTTTCTAATTCATCACACATAATTTTAAAAGATTCTCTAATGTCTTTATTTAGCAATTTAAAGGCATTGACAATGTTTGTTATTTGTTCTTTTTGCTCATCTTTCATAAAATCCTCCTATATCTGTTTTTAGATTATCGTATTCGCATTTATACTCAAATCCACGCCAAAATATAAATCCTTTAAAATTGAGGTATTGAATAATTTTGTTGATCACTTTTTTTTCAATACCATCGCATTCTATTTGTATAAGATATTCATTAAAATCATTCCAATGAATATGGTAGATACTATCTAAGTGTTCTTTACTTGTACTACCACCGTTTTCAATCATTTTTAGACTTTGATAATCAGCTGTTAAATAAATAATGAAATTACTTTTTTTGCTATCTATTTCGAGGTTAAGATATTTTGCAAGCTGCCCTTTTTCATTAAATTGAGTAGAATCTTCTTCAGATATTTGCTCTTTTTTATTATGTTCATGACTAAAGTATTTTACTTCTATAATAAAAAATGTGTCATCATCCAATGTCACTAATACATCAGGCTCTCCGATATTTTTAAAAGATTTCCATAGTTCAATATTTTTTATTTGTTTGTTTTTTAAACTATTTTCTGTGGAATCACCTTGGTGATTTTTTGCTTTTAAGAGAATCTCTATTAGATAGTTATAATTTATTAATTCTGATAATCCAAAGACATTAGAGGTTAAAATATCTTCCCAAGTTTCTAGCTTTGGAATTTTATTTTTTATTTCTGCTTCTATCACTTGAATAATCCTTGTCTCATTTTGTAATAAAATTTATAAATTTTACTTAGTTTATCCGACACCTTCATGTCTGATTACTCAAATAGCTTTGCAAATCTTCATTAACCATCTCGTAAATCCACAAAGGTTCTAATACACTTAAATGAGGAATCCAATATTTTATGATGGGAATGATTTCCATCTCATCGGTTATTTTTACCGTAAATTCCATTGTGCCGTTTTGATGAACAGATTCGATACTTTGGGTGGGAAGAGGTCTTCTATTGAAATATTTTGTAGCGGTAGTATCGGCGTAGAGTCTTACTGTAAAGGGGTCTATGTTTGCTTTAAACCAGATGGATAGGGAGTTGTTCAGCAAATCATCTATTTTGTCATCGGTTGAAAAAACGGTATCGGTTTGTTTGATATTTGAGAGTGTTTTGAGGTAGTATTTTTCAAGATAATCGTCTCTGAACGCCACCAAGTACCAAAATCCCTCATAGTTTACTATTTTGAGCGGTTTTAGTCGTGCTTGAAATTTCCCCTCTCTATCGTTTTCATAAGAACATTCCAACTCTTTTTTCTCTTTTATGGCGTGTTCTATAAGTTTGATGTCATCGAATCTATCCGTGATGTCTTCGATGTTGAGTTTGGTATAGATGGGATTGAACTCTTCATTTTTTATTTTTGAAAGTAATTTATGTGATTTGGTTGCAAAATTTCCACCGATGCTCTCGGTCATTTTTTCGATGATGTCTAAAATGAGCTGTTCTTCTAACGATTTTGTTTTTTCGATTTTAAAACCGTTTTGCATCTTCCATTTTTTATTTTCTTTGTAAATAGGAAAAGAAGACAGCCTATCGTTAAAATCTCTTTGCAGTGTTTTTGTGCTGACATTAAACTCTAATGCTAACTCTTTTTCGGATAGAGATTCTCCGTCATTCAGCTTTGATAAAATAATTGTGAGTCGTGTTAAGATTTTGTCATAGTCATGTTTATATGCCATTACAAACCTTTAATGATTTTGGTATATTGTACCAAGATAATTAATACTAAATCATTCTATGCTCTTGACAACTATACTGTATGTTTATTTTTTGCCAAAAATTGTGTAGTTTATATTGCATTAAATTGCATCGCATTGCATCAAAATCACTATTTAGCAGTGATTTTGGCACTTGATTTAATGCTTTTTGCCATATGGAGACGAGATATTTTTTGTATCAACCCAGAGAAGTAAATATCAATTTTAATCTTCAAAAAAATGTGAAGTTTTTGTGTAGTTCCTCTTTAAAAAGTATTACGTAAAAGTTATCAAAAAGTCCTATTTATTACACTATTTTACTGCAAAAAATGTGCCTACATCTCCATAAAATAGGGCTTTACGAGTCCATTCTTGTTTCACTATAGCTGAGTTTAAGCCCCTCTTCACTCATAACGAACCCATGAACGGCAATTTTGCCTGCATGCACCAGTTTATGG
>NZ_JBAQPS010000112.1:0-3125 GCF_049305995.1 Sulfuricurvum sp. | reverse complement strand
GGAGGAATGCTGGGGATGTTCGGGGGTGAAGCGATCATCGGTAAACTCAAAGAGCCGTTTTTGGAAAAAATCAAAGCCTCTACGATTGAGATTAGCCAGAGTGAATCGTTTATGAATGCGCTCAATACCCATCTGCACCAAGGGGGAGCGCATTTGAGTGAATCGATTGAAGGGATCGTCGAAGCGCGTCTGGCAGAGCTTACTCCGATAATGATAAAAGAGATGTTGCATGGACTAATGAAGGAACATTTGGGATGGCTCGTGGTTTGGGGCGGAGTGTTCGGAGGCTTAATAGGGGTTATTTCAGTTTTTTTGATTTAGTTTCCGTCATTGCGGACTAGATCCGCAATCTAAGAATAGATCCTGAATCGAGTTCAGGATGACAGACTTCTAAATAAAATGATTTAAAAGACTTGACAATAAGTGACTCAAAGTATTATAATTCTTGTAACTCAACTAGGAGAATTTTATGTCAGCCAATATTTTTGAAAAACTTACCCATCAAATGACCGAGATGATCGAATCTTCGATCTCTTTAGCACTACACAACAAAAACAGCGAAGTCGAGCCGATCCATTTTTTATGGGCATTGCTCGCCAACAGCAACTCCCCGCTTAACCAGATGTTTGCAAAAATGAACGTCGATAAAACGGCGATTGAACTCGATGTCAAAAGTGCGGCATCCAAACTTCCGAGTGCCTCGCACGTCACCAAAGAGAGTATTCGACTCTCCCGTAATTTTGCCCATTCACTCGAAGTAAGTTCTGGGGAGATGGCGAAAAACGGGGATGGCTTTTTGGCGATTGATACCTACATCGTTGCGAATCTCCAAAACGATCCGTTCAAATCGATCTTAGGGAAATACATCGATCTCAGAGAGCTTGCGAAAACCTTCGAAGCATCTCGTGCAGGGCAAAAAATCGAGTCTCAAACCGCCGATGAAAACCTCGAATCTCTTGCCAAATACGGGATAGATTTGAATCGTGAAGCGATAGAGGGGAAACTCTCTCCCGTTATCGGACGCGATGAAGAGATTTCACGTATGATGCAGATTTTGATACGTAAAACGAAAAACAATCCGATCCTCCTCGGTGAACCGGGTGTTGGTAAAACGGCATTGGTCGAAGGACTTGCACAGCGTATTGTTGCCAAAGAAGTCCCGATCAGTCTTCAAAACAAACGTGTCGTAACGCTCGATATGAGCGCCCTGATTGCAGGAGCGAAATACCGCGGTGAGTTCGAAGATCGTCTCAAAGCCGTTATCGATGAGGTCAAAAAGAGCGGGAACGTTATCCTCTTTATCGATGAGATTCATACCATCGTCGGAGCGGGTGCCTCTGAGGGGTCAATGGATGCGGCGAATATCCTCAAACCGGCACTGGCTCGCGGAGAGTTACACACTATTGGGGCGACAACGCTCAAAGAGTATCGTAAATATTTCGAAAAAGATGCGGCACTCCAACGCCGTTTTCAGCCGGTGAATGTGGATGAGCCGAGCGTGAACCAATCGCTTCAAATCCTTCGCGGACTCAAAGAGCGTTTGGAATCACATCATAATGTCACTATTACCGATTCGGCACTGGTGGCGGCGGCAAAACTCTCAGATCGTTATATCAATGACCGTTTTTTACCGGACAAAGCGATCGATTTGATCGATGAGGCGGCGGCAGAGCTAAAAATGCAAATCGAATCCGAGCCGAACGCATTGGCAAGCGTTAAACGCCGTCTTACCCATTTGCAAGTCGAAAAAGAGGCTCTAAAAAGGGAAGAGTCAGTTGCCAATACCAAACGACTTGATGAGATCGAGCGTGAACTTGCCGTTGCGGGGGAAGAGCGACGTAGTTTGGAATCGCAGTTCGCTCATGAAAAAGAGGTGTTCGAGCGGGTAGCGAAAATCAAGGCCGAAATCGAAGCCAAACGCCGAGAAGCCGAAAGTGCGAAACAAGCGGCGGACTTTAACAAAGCTGCAGAGATCGAATACGGTCAAATCCCGAAATTGTTTGAGGAAGAGAAAGCGCTCCAAGAGAGATGGAAAGGGATGGTAGCCGAGGGGACACTGCTAAAAAACAGTGTCGATGAAGCCTCTATCGCAGGGATTGTGAGCCGTTGGACAAAAATTCCGGTGAACAAAATGCTTCAAGGCGAAAAAGAGAAAATTCTCCATATCGAAGAGGAACTCAATCGCGATTTCGTAGGGCAAGTAGAAGCGACCCATGCCGTAGCTCGTGCGATTAAACGCAACAAAGCGGGACTCTCCGATAAGAGTCGTCCTATAGGCTCATTCTTGTTCCTCGGTCCTACGGGAGTCGGGAAAACGCAGACGGCGAAAACATTGGCGAAATTTCTCTTTGACAGTAGCGAATCGATGATCCGAATCGATATGTCCGAATACATGGAGAAACATGCCGTGTCACGTCTCGTCGGTGCCCCTCCGGGGTACGTCGGGTTTGATGAGGGGGGACAGCTTACCGAAGCGGTGCGCCGTAAGCCTTATAGTGTTATCTTGTTCGATGAAGTCGAAAAAGCGCACCCCGATGTGTTTAATGTCCTCTTACAAGTGCTCGATGATGGACGTCTGACCGATAACAAAGGGGTAGTGGTCGATTTTACCAACACCATCATCATCTTGACCTCCAACATCGCGAGTGATAAGATCATGGCACATCACGGTGATGCAGGATTGCAAGCCATGGTTCTGGGTGAGTTGAAACAGCACTTTAAACCAGAATTTTTAAACCGTTTGGATGATGTAGTGGTCTTTAATCCGTTGGGTGAAGCGCAAATCCTCAGCATCGTCGATCTCTTCTTTAGAGACATTGCGGCAAAAGTGGAAGAGCGTGACATTACCCTCACCCTCACTGACAGTGCGAAACGCTATATCGCGAGTGCGGGATTCGATCCGGTCTACGGTGCACGTCCGCTCAAGCGCGCACTTTATGAGATCGTTGAAGACCGCCTTGCTGACTTGATTCTCGGCGGAGAAGTGGATGAAGGCTCATCGGTTACTTTTGATGCAAAAGATGAAGAGATTACCGTAACTGTGGCATAATCGTATTTATGAAAACGATCTTTTTATTTTTTATTTTGTTGTTGCCAGTATGGGGATGTACGGGAGACTGTATGAC
>NZ_JBAQPS010000111.1:0-3340 GCF_049305995.1 Sulfuricurvum sp. | reverse complement strand
TTCGCAATACGCTTGGATGCGGAAAAAGTTATGTGGAACTTGAAGCTATGGCTTCACGTATTCCCCTCGGCTCGCATGGAATCACCCCGATATTCAGTGATCGGATGAACTACGGTGAGTGGATACATGCCTCTCCCTCATTCATTGGTTTGGGGTTGGATGAGTCCAAATACAACGTGGCATCGATGTTTCGCGCATTGGAAGAGAACGCTTGTATCGTCAGTGCGATCAATCTGGAAAATATCAAAGCTTTTAGCGGCGTATCACCTGATTCCATTACCTTTGCCAGTGGGGCATCTAACGGAGCATTATGGTCGCAGATTTTAGCGGATGTCACAGGATTAGAAGTGCGCGTTCCGATAGTCAAAGAGGCGACAGCATTGGGTGTGGCGATGGCGTGCGGGATCGGCTCAGGGGTCTATAAAAGCTTTGAAGAGGCGGGAAAAGAGATTGTCAAAATCGAGCGGACGTATGAACCGAACATGGTCGATCATGCACACTATGGTGAGATCAAAGAACGGTGGCTCAAAGTCTATTCTAAGCAGATGGAGTTGGTTCGTGAGGGGACGTTGGAACCGATGTGGAAGGCTCCGGGAATTTAGAAACGATAAGCACCTTCATCGAGTAAATCAAGTTCTTCGGTATATTTATCATCCACAAACGGTTCATAGTGTGATTTGTAGTACGCGTAGTGCTCCGTGTGTTTATGCCCCTCTAACGACTCCTCATCTGCCCACGACTCGACGGCGAAGAATTTACGAGGATTGTTTTGGGATTGGAAGATGTAATAAAACAAACATCCCGGCTCTTTTAGGGATGGGGCTACCATATCTTCTAAGAGTTTTTTGACCGTTGCTATATGCTCCTCTTTGGCGATAAAGGTCACTTTTTTCGTAATTTTCATCTATTTATTCCTTATTTTTTGAGTTTTGCTTGTTCTAATTCCCAATATTCCATCTGGAACATTTGGGAGAGGGTGAGTGATCTCCATCCTCCGAGCTGTTCGGCAGAGAGGATAGCGGTAATGGTGTGTTTGACGATGTCGCCGATGATACGGGACTCTTTTTCATCTTTGCCGAGAACGACGATTCCGACTCCTTTGATCACCGCGTAGCGTGGGGCAAGATCGAGACAGATATGTTCCGAAGAGGCGTTGGCATCGAAATAGTGCTTATACTCTTTTGCGAATTGAGCGATCCCCTCTCCAATATCACCGTCGATGATGGCAGGAAACGGTTTGATACGTATCACGTGCTCGGGAGTCAATCCCCCTCTTTTGACGAGCGATTCGAGATTGGGGAGGATACTGAAAAGTTGGGCGCGGGGTGAATCGATGAGCAGTGGGAATAGGTCGCATCCGCGCAGTTTTGCCGCTTCACTTCCCACCGCTTTTGCGATAGCTTTATCCCCTTTACCCTCACAGTCTCCGCAGGCGAGGGTGACGTGTTCTGAGAGATACGCTTCGGCAACGGTGACGAGTTCAATCATCTTCTCATAGGCACGCTGTGCATCGTTATCAAACGTAAAGATGCCGTGGTGCATCAGAATCATCCCCGTAAGGGAGTTCCAATCGATGTTGCGGGTCATCTCATAGATATGTTTTGCCAGCTCAAATCCGGGCATCACGTAATCGATGATGAGCATACTCTCCCCGTAGAGATTTTGAACCAACGCTTTGCCATTGGGGGTATTGGTGAGGGTAACGACGGCGTCGGCATGGGTGTGATCGACATAATCGTAGGGGATTATCGCATGGAGGATCGCTTCGATAGAGGGGTTAGGGAAGCTTTGATCGTTCATTGCCACTCTTTGTTCGGCGACCATTTGGGTATCGCTGAGGCTCTCTCTCGTCACCATCTCCAAAAGTACGTCGAGGTTTACGGGAGAAAATCCGGGCTTTTCAATGGTATCGAGATTCCAACCTGACCCCTTAACGTAGAGGGTATTATCGATTTTCACCGAGGTGTTTCCGCCGCCGTGGAGAACGAGTTCTTTGCTTTGACCCAAGAGCTGGGAGGTGTAAACTCTCATCCCCAGAGGGTCGTTTTTGTATTGGGCGGCGAGTGTATCGTCAAAGAGGCTTGTCATAATGTTAGATCCTTCTATTAGTGGTCAAATTATAGCGATGGAACGGTGAAATGTGTTAATATACACAAAAATAAAGATCACTTTTAAGGATTCACATGCCGTTACTTGACAGTTTTTGTGTAGATCATACCATCATGCCAGCCCCTGCCGTTCGTCGTGCCAAAGGGATGAAAACACCAAAAGGGGATGACATCACTGTTTTTGACCTCCGTTTTTGCCGTCCGAACGAGGCGATTCTCTCCTCGGAGGGGATTCATACTTTAGAGCATCTTTTTGCAGGATTTATGCGCGATCATCTCAACTCAGGGAGCACGGAGATTATCGACATCTCTCCGATGGGATGCCGCACCGGATTTTATATGAGCGTGATCGGAACACCTAGTGAAGAGACGGTAGCGGACGCGTGGGAAGCATCCATGCACGATATTCTCGCCGTAGAAAAACAAAGCGATATTCCTGAACTCAATGTCTACCAATGCGGAACCTATACCATGCACTCTCTCGAAGATGCGAAAGCGATTGCCACCGAAGTACTCCGACGTGATATTGACATCATGGACAATGAAGCGTTAGCTCTGGATTTATCGAAGGTCGAACAATAATGCTCCTTTTATTACCGATGGACGGAGATGATACGCAGGAGTCTGAACTTATCGGCATTTTGAATGCATTGTTTTGGGCAACGGTAGAGGTCGAAGAGGGACGTGTCATAGAGATCAATTTTTATATGGATCGCACGACGATCGAATCACCATGCGATGCGGTGATCGTCACTAACAACTATGAGCCTGTGATGGAATTTCTCGATCAGCAGATGATGGTGTTGGTGGCTCATACTCAGCGCACTATCGATGATATCGTCGAAGCGTATTTATTTAGAGAACTGCACGATTTGTCTTTGTAATGAATTGGGTACAAAGCGATGACGGAAGCTATACCGCCTATTCTCCCGAATACGACGAACACTATCACTCGACCAAAGACGGCGCCCTCAACGAATCGCTCAAAAAACACATCGAACCCGCTTTTGCCCTGCACCGAGAGAAAGATCACCTTCGTCTCATCGACATCTGCTTCGGGTTGGGATTTAATACCCTCCTGAGTCTTTATTACCGAGATACCTATTTTCCCGATACGACCCTCGAAATCTACTCTCCCGAACTCGATGGCGATTTGGTCGCTTCGCTCATCGATTTTCCCTATCCCGATATCTTTGAGCCGTATCGAAACGTGATAAACGATATCTCAACCC
>NZ_JBAQPS010000110.1:0-2595 GCF_049305995.1 Sulfuricurvum sp. | reverse complement strand
AAGCACATCGTTCTGTTATTATGGTCGATCCATTTCCTGCCGAACCGCTTGAACCATTCACGTATGGAAACAAAACCCTTTTTGACATGGCATCTAAACTGTTTGGAAGTTTAAAAGAGCAAGCTCGTTTCAAACCCGAAGAGTTTGAACTTGCGGCTGATCAAAACATATTCAGCCGATATTTAATCGCACCAAGCCGTGACGACGCGCAAACTGGGCATGAATTGGCGAGTGCATCGGTCGGTGCTTTCGGCGGTTTTTTAAGCGAAAAATTCCGTCAGCATGATTTTCAACTCGGACGTAAAAATGCACAGAGCTTTCTAATGAATTATTTTTACATAGGTGTCGCAAATCCTATTGTAAAAGAGAATATCGACTGGCTTAGAGAAAAAGGATGCAATCTATTTGATAAGAACAATCAAGAATTTATCCAAGTTATCCCGATGGTCGATTTACCGGATCACAAAATTACCGATAAGATCATTCCAGTCAATTTTAATAGCATCGTGATGACTCAAAAAGAGTTTGACTCATTATCATCCATGATTGAGACAAGGATAACTACGGTATTTCAAAAATCGTATCTTCTGAATGAATTTATCGATGCAAAAAGTAATAATTGGTTTTTTAGATGTATTAAAACCTTAATGGGAATTAAGCCTATCAAAAATTACATAGCTCATGAAATTTCAAGTTTTATGACGAACAAAATAAATGAAAAAATCAAAGCAGATTTGCTAAAACGTCAATTACTCAAATAAGGATAAATAAACATGGACTTTTGTACTACAAAAGATGTAATGGAAATATGTTTAAAAAATATGAAGAATATTTTTGACATTGCAACTTTTCCAATCGTATCGATAATTACGATTTTAGGGTTCAATAAATCTTTATATGAATTTCGTAATAGCACCAAAGAAAAGGCAAAAGAAAATAGACTCAAGCAACTCTCTACGGCTCGTGATATATTGGACAAAATGTTCTCGGAGGTTAAATCAAAAAATGCAATGAAAATGTTGGATTGGGATGGTAGAGCATATCAAGATAATACTTTTTCTCATTTTATTACACTGGATAATGTGCGACTTAGTATGAGAGTTGATAATTTAGCCTTCAATGAAAAAGAACAATTCATTCGTGACTGTTTTGAGGATTTTTTTGACAAACTCGAACTGATAGCTCACTATATAAATATTGGTCTTATCAATGAAGAAGATGTATCCGTTCCATTGTCATATTATGCAAAAATCATTATGCATGATTATGATTCATTTAAACCTTTTCTTTTGACGTATGGCTATGAAAAAGCCAACAGTTTAATAATAACAATTTCAAAGGAGTAATCATGAAACAAAAATACCTACTAAATGCCATAACGGCAATATTATTTTCAACCCAACTTTTGGCTTTACCCCCTCAAGTAGAAGCCGACCGTCTCGGACTCGCCGCTAAAACAGCGATGGAGGCAAAGGATTATGAGACTGCCGTAGAAAAGCTCGAAGCGATGCAAAAACTGGGTGTCAAACTCCCCGATACCTTTAGCTATCACTACGGTGTATCACTACTCGAAACGGGTCGGTATAAAGATGCACAGGATATGTTCGATAAGTATCTCTCCCAAGGACAAGGGGCGAAGTTTTATAAAGAGGCGTTAATAGCACTAAATACTATTGAAACATCTTTAAAAAATATAGAATTAGAAAAAATGAGGATACAGCGAGATAAAGATGAGCTTGAATATGACCAAGTTCAAAAATTATATAATAATTTAATCAAATGAATAAAAAACACAAATCAATAAGTTTTCATTGAGATTTAAAAAAAGGAGCAATCATGAAACAAAAATACCTACTAAATGCCATAACGGCAATATTATTTTCAACCCAACTTTTGGCTTTACCACCGCAGATAGAAATGGACAAATTGGCACTTGGAGCTAAAACAGACATCGACTCAAAAGACTTTAGCTCTGCTCTCGAAAAACTAGAGAAAATGAAAGAATTAAACTTAAAACTACCAGATACTTATTGGTATCACTACGGAGTGGCACTTTTGGAGCTAAAAAAGCCAAAAGAGGCGATTAGTGCTTTCGATAAATACTTAGAACAAGGGCAAGGTGCAAAATTTTACAAGGAAGCACTCGAAAAATATATTATCGCTGAAAAGAGCCTAAAAGTAGTTTTTATGGATAATACTACAGGACTGGTGTGGCAGGATGAATTCTATACTCATGATGAAATATCAGCTAGGGATAATGGTACTAAAACTGGAAAAGTTCAAGATTGGCATGGGGCAAAAGAGTATTGTAAAAATCTTACACTTGCAGGACACAATGACTGGAGACTCCCTAGTAAAGAAGAACTGATAACTCTCGCTACTTTAGGTTATTATGGGGATGGCTGTTACATGAACTCACAAGCAAAAGCTAATGAGTCAAAACAAATAGACGGTCATTTTGGCAATTCTTTCCTCAACAACTGGGGAAAGGTGTATAAACAAATGATTAGTGGTGGTGCTTTCTGGTCGTCGTCAAGTTATATAAACGATGTTAATAGTGCATGGGTTCTCGACTTCGAAATTGGTTCGACGTGC
>NZ_JBAQPS010000109.1:0-11993 GCF_049305995.1 Sulfuricurvum sp. | reverse complement strand
CTATTGCCCCTCTTTTTCGCCCTAACGGGATTACGCAGTGAAATCGGTTTGCTCAACAGTGTAGATGCATGGCTGATTTGCGGCGGGATCATCGTCCTTGCGGTATTCGGTAAACTCTTCGGAAGCGCCCTCGCTTCCAAATACATGGGATTTAGCTGGCGAGACTCGTTTGCTCTGGGGATACTGATGAACACACGGGGGCTGATGGAGCTGGTGGTTCTTAATATCGGATATGAAATGGGGATACTCTCTACAGAGCTTTTCACGATGTTTGTGGTTATGGCACTGGCAACGACCATTATGACCGGACCGTTTCTAAATTTTATCACCCGTGGATTCAAAGAGAATAAAGTCGTTGAAACGATGCAAAAGAGTTTAATTGATCTCCTCTCACATGAACTGCGAACCCCCCTCACCCTCATACGGGGAGCTGCCGGTAATTTATCCAATCCACACTTCACCCTCGCAGAGAAAGACAAAGAAGAGATGGTTAAAACCATCGTCGAGGGGTCACGCCGCATGGAAAAGGTGATCGATAATTTGCTGGTCAATGCACGTTTTCGTGAGGGGAAAACACCTCTCAATAAAACGATGCTTAGAGTAGATGATGTCGTTTCTTCTGCTCTCTCCATAGCTGAGGGAGACTGGAAACGACAAGCCAAACTCTCATTTTCACCCGATATCCCACCTTTAAATGGTGATATTGCCTTACTTCATCTCGCCATCGGCAATCTACTCGATAACGCCTTTAAATACGGGAATGAAGTGAGTGTCGAAATCACCTCTGCATTTAATGAAATTACCGTGATTATCTGTAACAACGGTGATCTCCCCTCTGCCGACATGATAGATACCCTCGGAAATACTCCCGGCAGGCTTGATAATTCTGAGGGTAAACCGGGTTCAGGGATCGGATTGCGACTGTCACAAAATATTATCGAAGTGCATGGTGGAACATTAACTATCTCGTTGGAAAATGACCGATTTTGCGTTCGTGTAACCCTTCGGAGTGAATCATGACGCCCCGCATTTTAATCGTGGATGATGATGCTTCTATCCGTCGGTTATTGGCAATGACGTTAGCTTTTGCCGGTTTTATGACAGAGACAGCGGCAACGGCAAAAGAGGGACTGAAAAAAGGTGCCGATGAGCATTTTCACTTGATTTTGCTCGATTTGGGGTTGCCGGATATGAGCGGAGTAAAATTTTTGGAGCGCTATAGAGAGGATGAGCAAACTCCGGTCATTGTCGTATCGGCAATCCATGATGACTCCGATAAGATAGCCGCCCTCAATGCAGGAGCTGATGATTATGTCACCAAACCGTTCAACACCGATGAGCTGATCGCCCGTATCCATGCCAACTTACGCCGTGTCCCTCCCTCACAATCGACATCCCCGATATTAATCGTCGCAGATATGCGAATGGATATAAGCAACCGAATTGTGAGCATAGAGGATGAGCTCATCAAATTGACCCCCAAAGAGTTTAAACTCCTCCGCGTGTTTATGGAAAATCAGGGGAAAGCCCTCACCCACGCATGGCTCCTTAAAGCGATATGGGGAGTCGGGTATCAACATGAAACCCACTATCTGCGCGTTTTTATCAATCAACTTCGCCAAAAGATCGAAACCGACCCTGCCCGACCCCGTTGGATCATTACGGAAACGGGTATCGGGTATCGGTTTGTGGGGTAATTTTAGATCATCATTGGCTCATCAGTGGGTTCGATCTCTTCAAAATCCTCCACGATCTGATCCAACATTTTTTGCGTCTTTTTAATCTTCGCAATATTCTCATCAAAAATCGTTTTGGATGCGGGGAATGTACTTGAAAGTTCTTGATAGATCAATATACGCCCTCCAAAATGACGATTAAACTCATCAAACGCCCCTCGTAAATACTCTTTTGATGTCGTGTGACGAAAGAGTGCTTTAATCATTTTTTTACGCTCTTTGATCGGAATCGACTCATCAATCGCTTCAGCAACACGCTTGATATCCAACCTTGAAAAATAGACACCGCTATGATAAGGTGCTAAAAGCTTATCGGAGAGTTCATCGACAAAACTCGGGACGGGTTCATCATCGGGATTATTCTCTTCTGTTGATGTCTCACAGCTTCCGCTATCGCATTTTCCCCGCACAAATTCATCAAATTCAGCCTTTAAATCGCTAAAATCGTTTGCTTTCATTTTATTCTCCTGTAGTTAAATCATAAAAATAGTGACACTGTGAGCGCATCGCGACATCATCCACAAAATCGTCTCGATCGGCATAACGTTCTAATGCTCTCGTCATAATCAAATCCCCGATCAATTTTCCCTCACGTATCATGATAGAGTCGCAATAGCCACCCTCTAAAGCCTCACTAGAAGCTTCATCTACCAATGAAAGTGCCTCTTCTTGGTATTCACTCCCGATAATCGCACCGCTTAACTTGGAACTGCGCATTTGAGAGATCGTAAAGGCGACATCATCGCTGCGTATATTCATAGGGATCATCATCGCATCAATCCCATTCTCTTTGTAAAGCTTATTCAGTGTTACTGAGAAGCGACTGCTATGAGCATTTTCGGCAATATATCCATATAATTTTGTCGCTACCGTAATGGTATTATCATTATTCATATTTATTTCCTAACGCCAAATGAGCAAAGCCCATCTTGGCTACGCTAACGCTGAGTTCTCTTCGGCAAAGTGCCCACGCACACTCGTGTGCTTTTTTCATCTATTGAGCCCCCACAATTCCAGAGCTTCTTCCTCTTCGAGTCTACAACGGCGGCAAATCTTTTCCCCTCCGACCGAGCTAAAAAGGGCGGCACACTCATCGCATCGGCGTACCGAATAGGTAATAAGATTCTGCACTTTCGGCTCAAACCACTCGGTAAGATTATACGAGGTTGATACACTGATCGCATCGCTCTCACAGACGTCATGGCACAAATGGCATTTGACACACAAAAACGGGTCAAAATCGATTCGAGAATTACGCATATCCGACGTGAGTGCTGCCGTAGGGCAAACACGATAACACATCTGACACGCGGTGCAATTAGCCTCATCCATCATCTTTTGAGAGGTAAATCCTATCATCGACGCATCGACAACATGAAACTGCGATGGTTTCTCTACACGCTTCAGTGCCGTAAAAAAGAGTTTTCGTCGATCGGTGATCTTTTTCGTCCGTAGCTCTTGGGTATGAGAACTCTCTATCCTAATTTCGACAAATTCATCGGTCGTGCTTTGTACCTCTTTGTCAAAATCGTGTTTGGCTTTCACCATCCCACGTAGATGAAACGTTTTGAAAAAATCTCTCCGATCTTTATGCTCATCTACCTCGTCACTACCGTAAGAAATCTTTTCAGAGACAACGCGGCTCTCAACCTCTATCGCTTCGAGGAGATAATTTGCACTTTGGATTCTCTCCTCCATCACTTCTAGCACTTTGATACCAATGTCACAATCACTACAATGACCTATATCAAGAATTAACCCTTTTTTAAGGCTACACAGTGATATCAAATGCTCACTCGAGAGAGCAGCGATACAAGGGAGATTTTTTTGGCACGACACCAGATTTCCCTCTTCAGAAGCAAAACTAAAGAAAAATTCCGTCGGATTAAAATCATCCAATACAAACGCTTCACTCGGACATACCGCCACACACCCTGAACATCCGACACAGAGAGATTGGTTGATAGAGGGGAGACGTTCGCCTAGCGCAATGGCATTGGCTGGGCAAACATCTGCACATAGCGAGCAGAGTGAGTTGACACTCAAAGCGCGGACGCATCGTGCGGGTGATAGCTCTAATAGACTCACGCAGCTACCAGAGCACTCAATGTTTCGTTATCAGAGAGTATAAATTCCAATGCCATCTCTGCGCTGTCATAATACAGAGGTGTACGGGATTCGTATTTCATGTTGATCAGATACATCGGTGCCCATTTCAACAAATGGGAGTTTAAAAAGTTATACTGAACATTGATCAATTCTTGTACTGCTTCATGATCGACTTCTTCGAGTGCTCGCAGTTGTGCTTCGCACAAATGGTGCATAAACTCCATCTCGATACCGATATGATCCGCCGACACGACGCGAGCCACTTCATAATCGACAAGAAAATCATACGCACTATAAATGTCGGTAACAGGGTTAGCACCACCCGTCTCGATCATCTGATCGGGACGGGTATAAAACGTTTCATAAGGTACCAAATGGAGCAAAGAGAGGTTGGTAAAATCGGGATTCAAATACTCTTCCAAAAGCTGTTGTGCTTCGATCTCTTTACGAGGTTCCCAATCACGCCAATGGGGCATAAACTCTAAAACCGTTTCGTCATTTCGTAAAATTTCTAAACGCTCCACATCCAACTCTTGGAGTAATATTCGTGATAACAACGCATATAAATTACTGCGTGCGATAATTTCGTCCATAAAAATGACCTTTAATAAAGTAAACGTGATTGTAGCTTATACGGCTGAAAAGCGCATAAGAGGTGTAGATTATAAGGGGTTGGTATCAAGCCTTACGACTTGATACTGACCTCATAAACCGATGGATCGAGATTAACCCATGGGCGTTTGATGTGGCGAGGGCGACGAAGGGTTGATGATGCATCCAAACCGCGAGACAATTTATCTCTCCATGCTTGGTATACTTTGAGGTTATTGTCGTAATTAACAAAAATATCCCCGATTTTATCTCCCGCTTGTGCCGGCTCTAGTAGAACTTTATGGTGCCAGCAGTGCATACCTGAAACAGGGTCTGGATGCGGAGCTGCAACGGCATTTTGCCATGAACCGCTCAAACCATCCCACCAGATATTACCTGAATCTCGGTTATAATCGGCAAAACGTTCTGTATGGAAAGGTTTAATCCCCTCAACGTATTTGAGTTTGCCCACTTTACCGTCCATTTGGATCTCAGCTACCGGAACCCCAAAGCTGTTAAGCCCAGTTGTCCCCTCGTAATCATCGATGATACTTTGTCCACCTGCTTTACCGACATTCGCCGGAGATTCAGCAAGGAATTCTTTATTATTAAGATCACGAGGAGCCACACCCGGTGCCACTTTCCCATCACTGACACCGTTTGGAATCGTAACCGCATTGGTAAGTTTCCAGCGTCCGCCATGGTGAGAACATGCGAGTGTTCCAGGAAGAACACCCTCAGTCGGAACCGCCATTGCGACGAAATGACCACCCTCTAGCCCTGAAACGGTATCGACGATACGGACACGAATCGCATCACCGCGCTTGAATCCGAGACGCTGTGCATCTTTGGTCGAAATCCAGATCGGGTCATGATTTTGAGAGATCTCCATAAGGTGTTTCGAGTTTGCCGAACGGGTATGAATATTGTACGGTAAACGGAATACAGTGTTCAACGCAAACGAGTTCTCTTCGGTCATATATTTATGATTGACGTGAGAGACCAAGTGAATGTATTCGTTTTTCTCATCCTCATTACGCGGATAGAACGGCATAGCATACTCTCTCCAATGCCAATCAGTTGCCCATTGGGTATAGAACTCTAACTTTTTAGAAAGGGTTGCAAACCCTTCCATTTTCTTGCCGTCGATTTCGATACCGATTTTTTTCTCTTTACCATGGTGATCTTGTGCAGAGATAACTCCACCCGCACCTACGCTCATAGACCCTGCATCGAATTTATGTCCGTGAGAGATCACTTCACCCTCTTCGAATTTGAGTTCGCGTTCCATTGCATGGTAGATTTTGTCCTCTTCCATCCAAAAACCGTAATCACGGAGATACGAATAGACAGGAAACTCTTCGTTCATGTAACGTGGATCAGAGGTTGCCGTCTCTTTGAGTTTTGGCAAGTTATCTCCGAACGCCGCATCGTACCACTCGGCGATAGTAACTGTTTTACCCGGATGACGTTTAGATTCCCACATTTTTCTGATACCGAGAGAACCATCCGGATCGATAAAGTCGGTACAGAGTTGGAACCAAAACTCATTCTCTTCCCACACTTCACCCAGACCTGCTTTGATATGCGCTTCGAGAGTTGCACGTGCAGGATTTTTAGGTTTCCAGCCCGATTTTTCTAATGCTACACGCAATACTGGTTGACGGAATGTTGACCAACGTGCTGGGAATGTTGCCTCGGAGTGTTGGTCATGTCTCTCACCCGCAAGCCCTACAGGGAGGACATAGTCCATGTACCAGTTGGTCTCAGACCATACCGGAGAAAGGTTCATGGTGAGTTCCATAATCTCTTCGTTTTTGAGTACTTCGATCCAGCGGAATCCATCTGGATTAATCCAAACCGGATTGTACATACGAGGGATCCATACCGCGAGTTTACTCGGTACGGTCAATCCGCGATCATTCCATTTTTTCTGCCACTCTTTATCGCTCAAAAGATGTGGTAACAAATAAGAAAGTTCATACGTTGACAATGGCCATTCAGGAGGCCATGTAAGCTCATTCCACGCTTGTACTTTCGGTACATCCGCACCGGAAATTCCTTGACCTACAGTAGAGCTTCCGCCCTTACCCGAAACAGAGATAACATGCCAATGATGGAAGAATGTTCCCCCCTCGGTTCCGATTGCTCCACGAAGACCGATACAGAAATACGCCGCACGTCCACCCATCCATGCACCACGATTCCCCGCAGCCGCTGCACGCCAGATATAGGTAGAGATCGCATCGCCAGCCCAAATAAACATCTCATACAATTTTTCGAGTTTGTATGCAGGTACATGGGTCTCTTTTACCGCATACTCAAGTGTATACGGTGCATACATATCTTTGAGAAGTTCGATATAGCTATCAAAATCACGCCCAGCAGGAAGTTTTGTAATCTGTTTTTTCTCAAGCATAAAATTCAAATGCTCAGAATCGTTCATCAATGTTTCCCAGTTGAACCATTTTTTGACAAACTTTTTATCGGTCATGTTTTCACTGAGGATACGGTTTGCCAAATAGAGATAAATCGCCGCTTCCGTCCCCGGCCATGCTGCGATCCACAGATCAGACATCCCTGCAGAGTTCGACATACGAGGGTCCATAACGACTAATTTTGCACCCTTTTTACGGGCATCAGCGATAAAGGCTGCTGATTGTGCAAAATAGTGACCTGCGTCCGCTGCATGTGATGAGTTTAGGAAAATCAATTTCGCATTTGCCCAGTCAGGACTGGTACGGTCATCATTTGCCGTCCAAATCGTCGGAGTACGTCCATTAGATGAACAGATATTGGTATGAGAGTTGTACGAATCAAGCCCCAACGTTTCCCATACTTGAGGGACGAAACCGTTTTCATTCGGGCGACCGACATGGTACATCACCGATTTTTTAGAGAGGAGATCCCCTTTTCGGATCGTATCGGCCATTTTTTTACCGATGGTACTCATCGCCTCATCCCATGTGGTACGGATCCATTTTCCCTCACCACGTTTAGAACCAGGAGCACGTTTGAGTGGGAACGGGATACGATCCGGATCATACATTTGTGACTGAACCGCATATCCTTTTGCACAGTTACGCCCACGTGAACCGGTATGAAATGGATTACCCATGTATTTTTTAACAGTAAAGGTCTTTTTGTCGATCCATGCCGTAAGTCCGCATGACGCTTCACAGTTCGAACACGCTGTCGGAACAATCATGTAATCATTAACATAAATCCCATCAGGATTATTTTCACTTTGAACACCATGGCGATCAATCCCACCACGTTTCCAGTCTACGCCATCGAGTTCTTGGAAATGACTCCATTGATCTTGCGGAGGATAGAACGAAAGAGTATCGGGTGTATTGGTGAACTTGCTCTCTTTTACCGATTCAGCCGCCGCATCTACGGTAAAAACCCCTTTTGCGATTGCGGCACCCGCTACAGTGAGCGCGGTCCCTTTTAAAAATGTTCTTCTACTTTCTAAATACATCATAATTAATCCTCTTTAGCTCATTGGTAACAATTGCGGGATAACGAGCCAAACGTGTTTGCTCACCCACAAACCGATCAATGCTGATACCGCAGCAATTTTCAGTAAATAATACGATTGATTTTTGAGGCTTAGGCACACCAAAATCATAGGAACAATGAACGCCATCACTTGACCGATCCAAAACATAATGGTGTATTCGCCGCCTTTAATGTAATGGAGAACCGCTGCAACCTCTTCCGCTTTCATCGCGCCAAAAATCAATTCCGCCATATAGAGGATAAATGCTGCCGCTGCCGCAAGTCCCAAAACAATCGCCAAATCTTTTTTCACTGCATCGGAGAATTTATTTCCACCGAGGAGAATCATCGTAGCAGAACCTGCCAACAATGCCGCCAAGATCATTTGCGCCGATTCCGTCGGCATTTGCCACAGCTCACGCGCCGTTGATTGTGCCATAAGACCCGCTGTATACAACGTTACCGGAACTGCGAGTAGAACAGTCCACCCGAGAAGCTTGTCGTACATCGCTTCATCTTTTTTCACATAGATAAAATACGCCATACCTAGGAGCAACCCTACAAAACCGGTTGCCATCCACGCACCGATCGTAATCGCCGATGTCAAATGAGGGTAAAAGAAAATATGCCAAAAACGGAACATTTGGTGCAAATCGATGACCGTAAAGAACAAGAAAATATGGATAAATACGATTGAAATCGCTACCACAGGGAAACGGATAAATCCAGTTTGCTCAGGATGTTTTTTGAGCAAATAAAATCCGAGAAAGATAATCCCGGTACCGATGCTTTTTGCCCACATATTCATGGTAATAATCCAACCCCATACGATACCCGGAAGAGCCACGTCAAGAGTTACAATCGCATTGGTTGCTGCAATCATTTCATGTGCCATTAGTGCCCTCCTATAGGGAGATGTTTAAGATTATTGAATAAATTATGACCTTCACCTCGGAACGATGCCAGAGGGTTCAATGTTACATTACCGCCACCGACATAGAAGTGATGAGGCTCTGTCCCTTTTTCCGGTTTACGTACTTGAACATTCCCTTGGTGAGATTGGATATATTTACTGATGCTTGACATCGGATCATCCAAATCACCGAAAATATTCGCCTCAACCGGACACGCTACAACACACGATGGCATCATGCTACTCGCGACTCGGTGAGCGCAGTAGGTACATTTATCTGCCGTTTGTGTTTGCGGATCGATGTAGATCGCACCGTACGGACACGCCAAGACACAACCCGCACATCCGATACAACGCTCTTTGTCGATGTTTACAATACCGTTTTCTAAATAGTGCAATGCACTTACCGGACAAATACGTTCACACGGTGCATTGGCACAGTGATTACAGCGAAGCGGTGTAAATGTCCGCTTCGTCTCTGGGAATGTTCCCACATCAACATATTTGACACGTAGACGCCATGTACTAAGAGGAACTTCATTTTCCACTTTACATGCGATCTCACAGCCCTTACACCCCATGCAAAGGCGAAGGTCTACCAAGAAACCCAATTGCATATATTCTCCTTGTTCCTAATTCACGTGATAACCATTCATATCATAAGATAGATGAATAATTTTTATTTGATACCGTGATTACAGGCATTTGACGGCATTTCTGCTGGATTGATATTAGCCAAATTAGGTTTAACCGAAACTAAAAAAGAATCCGTTTTTACTATAACTTTTTGATATGTAACCGTTTGGAAATTTTTCCCGCAAAAGGGAAGAAATATGACAATTGAAGAGTTTGATTTAGCTTCTCCCATATCCGAAAGATACGGGTAGCTTTAGGGGGTTGCAAGGGACATTTCCTACAGTGTATTAGTTTAATTTAAGCGACAGCGAACCGATGCTTCATGCGCATCGAGTCCTTCAGTATGAGCGATAAGAGCACACGCTTCTCCAATTTCATTGATCGCTTGGCGTGAAAATGAGATAATAGAGGATTTTTTCATAAAGTTCTCAACCCCAAGCGGTGAGTAAAATTTTGCTGTTCCACCAGTCGGAAGCGTATGATTTGGTCCCGCAACATAATCTCCAATCGCTTCAGGAGTATAGTGACCCAAGAATATCGCCCCTGCGTGTTTGATCGATGGGAGAAGTGCAAAAGGATTGTCAGTCGCTACTTCGAGATGTTCAGGGGCGATCTCGTTCATCAGAGCTACCGCCTCTTCCATCGTATCGGTTACTATAATCGCGGCACGCTCTTCAATAGATTTACGAGCAATCGCTTCGCGTGGAAGCTTTTTCAACCACACTTCGATCTCAACCGCACACGCATCCGCAAATTTCTGAGACGGTGTGATCAAAATAGAACTTGCCATCTCATCGTGTTCCGCCTGAGAGAGCAAATCAATCGCGATATGGACAGGATTCGCCGAATCATCTGCGAGCACTCCGATCTCACTCGGCCCCGCGATCATGTCGATATTGACCTCTCCGAACACCATTTTTTTCGCCGTAGCAACAAAAATATTACCCGGTCCCGTGATAACGTCCACTTTAGGGATCGTTTCTGTGCCGTACGCCATTGCCGCTATCGCACTGGCTCCGCCGACTTTGAACACTTCGCTCACGCCGCACAAATGACACGCCGCCAGTAACAGCTCATTGGGTTCATTATCGGGAGTCGGTGTGGTGACCACGATGTGTTCTACCCCTGCAACTTGAGCGGGGATCACATTCATAAGCAGTGAACTCGGATACGCCGCTTTTCCTCCGGGGATATAAAGACCTGCACGATCCACAGGAGTCACTTTCTGACCTAAAATCGTCCCATTGGCTTCGGTATCGAACCAGCTTCTCGGAAGCTGTTTTTCGTGGTAGGCGCGAATACGATCATACGCCAAATGCAATGATGCTTTGAGTGTCGGTTCCAATGCTTCATACGCACGTTTCATATCCGCGATATCGATACGTAAGTCTGCACCACTTGTGGGGTTCCATCGATCAAATTTCTCAATATGACGGATCAGAGCGGCATCATCATCAGCGCGAATCTCATCGATAAGCCCTTTAACAATGGTGGATACGTGTTCCATATCCATTTTTCCACGTCTTAAAAGCTCACTGAAAAGCGATTTAAAATTGGGTTCATTGGTATGAATTAGGGTCATTAACTATCCTTTTACTTACTCGTTGTACTTTTTTTGTACTCTTGTTTAACAATTTCAAGTACCTTTAGAAAATCATCGCTCTCAACAGCACCCATAATCGGTTCAAACATCGGTGATTTACCTTTGATAAACCAAGTAGCTGGAGTTCCTTGCGTCATCAAAGACGGAGGAACCGTATTTTTATCAACTATTCCCTCATAAGCAATAAAATCTTGATTAATAATAGCAACAACTTTAGAGTTTTTAAGTGTAGTTTGCTTTAGAACATCACACCATCGACATCCATTTTTAGTTACAAGCAGCATTAATGGTTTTTGCTCCTTCACCCCTTTTTCAACTGCAGTAGATATCTCTTTTTCCCATTTAATATCGGTTCCGAATAATGATAATGCTACCAATATCGTTATTAAAAATATTTTCATTTTCTTTACTTCACCTTTTTCAAAATTTCTTTAGCAATATCGGTAATCTCTTTGCCACTCACATCAATCGTAATATCCGCTACTTTTTTATAAAGAACAGAACGCTCATCATAAAGTTTTATTGCTTTATCGATATCTTGAAACAAAGGACGTTTACGCAATTTTTTTTGAGCATCAGGATGAGCTAGAATACGGTTATGTATCGTCTCAAACGGAGCTGATAGATAGACGACTGTCCCAATTTTTTTCAAGTTTGGTACTTTAAAAAATCCACCCCCAGTTGAAATGAGGGTTCCTTTTACCTCTTTTTGAAGCCAACGAGCTATTTTACCTTCCAATATACGAAAATATTCTTCACCCTCTTCGGCAAAAATTTTTTTGATGGCACGGTTTTCCATACTTTCAATAATATCATCTGTATCTAAGGCGATCAAATCACTTTGCTTTACAATTTCACGTGCGACAGACCCTTTACCAACACCCATATAACCGATTAAAAC
>NZ_JBAQPS010000108.1:0-3156 GCF_049305995.1 Sulfuricurvum sp. | reverse complement strand
CCCGAACAGCTCCCGCCGCTCGGACACGCTTCACATTCGATCTCATAGAGCTCTTCATCGGACATTTTACCGTCGGCATGTTTTCCAACCGCTTCAAACGCGGTTGCCAAATCGATCGGGGTACCGTCTTTTTTGTGCCCAGCGCTCATCGGACCACCCGAAACAAAGATGGTCGGTACATTGACACGCAATGCCCCCATCAACATCCCCGGAACAATCTTGTCACAGTTAGGGATACAAATAAGACCGTCGAGTTTGTGAGCGTTCATCACCGTTTCGATACAATCGGCGATCAGTTCGCGGCTAGGAAGCGAGTAAAGCATCCCATCATGCCCCATCGCGATACCATCATCCACACCGATGGTATTAAACTCAAACGGCACTCCGCCCGCCTCACGAATCGCCTCTTTGACGATACGACCGTACTCTTGGAGAAAAAAGTGCCCCGGAATGATGTCGATATGGGAGTTTGCTACCCCGATAAAGGGTTTGTTGAAATCTTCGTCTTTGAGACCCGTTGCTCGAAGCAAACTTCGGTGAGGAGTTTTGTCAAATCCCCGTTTAATAGTATCACTGCGCATAAAAATTCCTGTTATTTAAATTAAACGCCATCAGAATACATCCTGATGGCTACGTTAGCACTAGGCTTTCTTCGGCAGAATGCCCAAGAACGTGAACGTTCTTTGTATATTGTGAGTATTATAGCAAATTTTTTATTCTCACCTCTTTACACGCTATACTTTTTTTGCTATACTTCCAGTCCACAAAAACAATGCGGGAATAGCTCAGTGGTAGAGCACAACCTTGCCAAGGTTGGGGTCGCGAGTTCGAACCTCGTTTCCCGCTCCAGAATCTCAGTTGAAACATTGAGTTTGATGTTTGAACTGAGATATTTTTTTCTACTTAGATGCCCGGATGGCGAAATCGGTAGACGCAAGGGACTTAAAATCCCTCGGTGGTAACACTGTGCCGGTTCAAGTCCGGCTCCGGGCACCATCATGGTGGCGGCATAGCCAAGCGGTAAGGCATGAGCCTGCAAAGCTCTGATCCCCGGTTCGAATCCGGGTGCCGCCTCCAGCATAGAGAAAGATAGTTTCAATTTTACTACGGGTCACTGGCAGAGTGGTCGATTGCACCGGTCTTGAAAACCGGCGAGGGTTAAACCTCCCAAGGTTCAAATCCTTGGTGGCCCGCCATCACAACACAAAAAATCCCTTCTTAACCATCAGCAATATAAAAAAGATTCCTCTTAAGTTTTATCAGGCAAAATCAAAAAATATTTATTTCTCTCCTTATATTTTAAAAAAGTTGAACAATGACTAAAGAGTGTATCGTTTATCCTACCTCACGGTGTATTCGAGAGGCAGTTGCAGTCTCCTCTGAGAGTTTTCTCCCGCAGATGATGAGTATGGGGGAGTTTCTCTCCCGTGCGTATGTTGCGGTGGGAAAAATCGTCCCCGATGAGGATTTACGCCTTTTGGCGATGCACGAAGCGTCCGATTTTTCAGCCTTTAGAGCACTCAACATCGAGCGAAACTTTTTCAGTTTTATCCAAAACTCCGAATATCTGTTTCGATTTTTCGAAGAGCTTTCCAGTGAGCAGGTCAGTGTCGAAACTCTCCAAGCGGTCGATGTGTACGGCGAGTATGAGGAACATATCGCGATTCTTACAAGACTGCGTGAACGATACGGTGAGATATGTGCACGCGAAGGGTGGGCGGATAGAATATTTAACTCTAGCCATACGACCATCCAACACGATTTTTTGCGTAACTTTGAGAGCATAACGATTGTGGTCGAGGGGTATTTGAGCCGCTATGAGATCGCACTGTTACGAGAGTGTGCAGAGCATTTGGAAGTAATACTTCTGTACAACACGACGGCGTATAATCGTAAAATGACGGCACGTTTGGAGGAGATGGGATTTGAACTCATCGAGGCTCGGGAGTATCGGCTGTCGCTCAGTGAAATACGGATCATCTCGGATAAGCCTTTGGCGATGAATCGTGCTATTACGTGTGAAGTGTTTCACACCAGACTGGCGCAAATCGGATTTATCAAAGCATCGGTTGAGGCGTTTGTGGAGGAGGGGATCGTACCGGAGAAGATTGCCATCATACTGCCCGATGAAGATGCGGCGCAGATGATAAAAGAGTTCGACACAGAGGGGAATTTCAACTTTGCGATGGGGGAACCGTTTTCTAACAGCGCCCTCTATCGAGAGATCGAGAGTATTACCCTCTTTTTGGATGAGATGAACGTATTGAACCGCGAGCGGATACGAAATATCAAAAGCACCACGATAGAGTGGTTTAA
Source organism: Sulfuricurvum sp. (assembly GCF_049305995.1). GTDB lineage: Bacteria > Campylobacterota > Campylobacteria > Campylobacterales > Sulfurimonadaceae > Sulfuricurvum. The sequence continues at coordinate 840 of NZ_JBAQPS010000108.1, read as the reverse complement.
GACTCATTATCCGCAAAAGTTTCGCTTAGGCGATCTCGAAGAGTTGATTTCGATATTCGATGATGCCGATGAAGGCTCACTCGAGATCATCCGCGATGAGATTCAACACATTAGCCATCTCTCCCATGCGCTGGAGCAGATGGAGTTTAGATCGGTACTACGAATCTTTATGAATCGTCTGCGTCAGCGGAGCATCGACGATGTTCGAGGGGGCAAGGTAACGGTAATGGGGCTGTTGGAGACTCGTGGGGTCGCATTTGATGGGGTGGTGATCGTCGATTTTAATGAGGGGTATGTTCCGCACAAGAGTGAAAAAGATCTCTTTTTAAACACCAAAACCCGTGAATATGCCGGATTGCCGAGTGCCCATGATCGCGAATCGCTCCAAAAACACTACTACGCTATGGTGTGTAATCGAGCCCAGAAGGTGGCGATCGGATGTGTCCAAAACGCCGAGTCGGTGCCATCTCGTTTTTTACTTCAACTGGGGATTAAAAGCACCCCTGCCGCATACCGATATGAAGAGGTGCTGTTTCCGACTCCCCATTTTAATGAGCGGCATGTCGGAGCAATAGAGGGAGAATACGATTTTACCGCTCACCCTCTCTCGGCAAGCGGGATAAAAACGTTTTTGAGCTGTAAACGCTCCTTTTATTATCGCTATATCGCGCATATCCGAGAGCATGAGCTGCCGCGTGATTTGTCGCAGGAGCGTGACATCGGTAACGAACTTCACAGTGTTTTGGATAAGCTCTATGCGCAGAATGATCGCTACTTACAACCCTCTGCGATCAAAGACTCTATTAGCAGATTATGGGAAGAGAAACACAGCGATGACCC
>NZ_JBAQPS010000107.1:0-2085 GCF_049305995.1 Sulfuricurvum sp. | reverse complement strand
GATTATGATTATAACCCTTCCAAAATGGGCGTCAAAGGAAAAGTGGCATTGGAAGATTGGGTAGTCAATGATACCCGTGATGATTCGGTTTTGCTCGGATGGGAGAGTATCGGTGCCACGCCGTTTGTATATGCCTATCCAGCCAATGCGCTTCGGATCAATCAGCTCTCAATTGACGGATTTTATACCAATGCACTGATTGATGCAAAAAAAGTTTTGAACTTTTCAACACTCAGTAAAAACACGGCTACGGAATCAAATGGCTCTAAGGGGGGGAATCCTTTTGGAATCGATATCGTCAAACTGCTGTTGCGTAACAGTAGTGCAACGTTCAGCGATTTATCGCTCCCTCTTCCGTTTAAAACCTATATTCACGATTTGGAAGGATCGGTTTTGGGGATTTCGACGACCAAAGATGTTAGAACGTTTGTGAAACTCCGAGGAGGGGTTGATCAGTATGGATTGGCAAAGGTGGATGGAAGTCTCAACACCAAAGCCCCTAAGAAATTCACCGATATCAAAGTCGCCTTCGACAATCTCGAACTCAAAGGATATACGCCGTACTCTTTGGAATTTTTAGGGTACAAAATCGATGGGGGGAAACTCTTTTTGGATTTGGGGTATAAGATCGATGAGGGGAAACTGCATGGCGCGAATCGTGTCGTGATAAAACAAATCGAGCTGGGTGCTGAAAAAGAGGGGGGATCACCGTGGCCTCTGCGTTTTGTCGTAGGATTGCTCGAAGACTCTGATGGGGTGATTGATATTGATCTACCGATCGAGGGGGATGTGAATAACCCTGATTTCAAATACGGCAAAGTGGTATGGCAGGTGATCGGAAACCTCTTTACGAAAGCGGTTAGCTCGCCGTTTAGATTGCTAGGTTCCATGATGGGGATTGATAGCGATAAGCTCTCAACCATCGATTTTGAAGCGGGCAGTGCGGTTCTCTCTCCGCCGCAGATCGAGAAACTCGATCTGGTTACAACGATGCTCACTAAGCGGCCAAAATTGGGGATGAATGTGTACGGAAGCTGGGATGAAGGATATGATGTTTATGCCCTTAAATCGGATAAACTCGTTCAGATTGCCCAAAAACAGGTGAAAAAGGTAAAAATCGATTCGTTGCAGGCGATACCTGTGGATGTGTTGGAGGAGATAGCCGAAGAGTCGCTGGATAAAAAAGAGCGTAAAGTGCTTAAAGCAAAACTAGAGGAACAATATCCGGAAGAGGCGGCATTTGTTCGACACTATTCGGACGCTTTGATTGAAAAACTGGTTCCGATGCAAGTGCTAAATCCGCAAGAACTTCAGACACTAGGTGCACAGCGCGCTGCTGCGATCCAAAAATATTTGATGAAAACTCCGGGATTTGAGAAACACCTTGCCATCAAAGAGATCGAAAAAGTAAAAGGGGAGAAAGCAGATACCATTGCTAATCGTTTGGAGATCGTTGTCCCCTAAATTTTGAGAATTTTGTGATTCGTCCTATAATGTCGTTTTTACTCTAGAGAAATCTTCCGCATTAATGCGGAAAGCTTTAGGGGATTGCAAAGGACAAAAGTGTCCTTGCCACTCTGGCGGGCTTTGCCTGCTAGAGTGTATCTTTCAATAGGAGTCTTTATGCCGTTTTCACCTGCAAAGCGCAAAGATACCCTCAGCGGTATCCTTTTTGTCGCTATTTTTGCCGCAGCCGCGACGATGATCGCCGATTTGGCAGTGGTTAAAAATCTCGGAATCTCTCCACTCGTTGTGGGGATTGTACTGGGGATATTTTATGCTAATACCCTTCATAACCAAATTCCTGCCGCTTGGGAAGGGGGGATCACCTTTTCGGGTAAAAAAATTCTCCGTTTCGCAATCGTATTTTACGGGTTTAGGATCACATTTCAGCAAATCGCTGAGGTAGGAATGGAGGGTTTTATGGTCTCTTTGATCATGCTTTCCACAACGTTTATTCTCGGGACCTATTTGGGACAAAAGATTTTTAAAATGGATCGCGATACCTCGATGCTAACCGCTTCGGGGGCAGCTGTGTGTGGTGCGGCGGCGGTTTTGGCTACTGAACCTGTTCTCCAGAGCGAA
>NZ_JBAQPS010000106.1:0-4434 GCF_049305995.1 Sulfuricurvum sp. | reverse complement strand
GTGTACCCCCGGCAGATAGACGCCGTCATACAGGAGCTTTTTACTAGGAGGGATAAGAGTGTAATCACTCACATAATACCCCCCAACCCTCTCACGTAGTTCACTCCGCCAATCGATGAGAGATTTTTTATTCGGTTGAATCAAGTGATGGATCGCTTCGCTGAGGGGATCTTGTGTCTCCAGTGCCTCTTCTGAGCGTTTTTCACGCTGTGCACGAGAGAGCTTTTCATCCAATCCCTCATCGTCTCGCCCCTCGTCACTGTCTCGGTCGTTTTGTTCCTGATCCAAAAACTCCAGTGAGAGTTCATGATAGATCTCTTCGGCACTGAGGTTTCCAAACCGTTTATCGTAGGTGATCGCTGGAGGCGGAGTAAACCCACTCTCAATCAGCAAGGTATTAATCGCATAATCGCACGCCATGTTCCAGAGCCACGGACTACGGTTCCCCCGTCTGTGAGTATGACTCAACGCCTCATGCAGTGCGGCGTTGCACAGAGCGAACATCTGCTCACCCTCACTCAGGGATTCCATGTACCCCTCACGATACTCGAACCGCCCCTCTCGGGTGGCGAAGCTCTCGATGTTATCGTTGAGTACACTCTCCATACCGCTGGCAATGGTGCCGAAAAACGGATAATCGAGGAGTAATTTGGCTTTGAGGGGAGAAAAATCGATCATAAATTAGAGTAAATAGGCATACGCCTCAACCCATTCACCGAATGCGTCCAGATGCTCCATCGCCACCCCCTGCCGTTGGAGGTCTTGGACGATGAGGACGGCAAACTCATTTTTGAGCTTCAAGGTATAGCGCAACACATGAGAGAGTGCCTCTTCATTTGGAGTCTGTAATAGTCGTGATACAAGGACATTAGAGAGAGCATAAAGGGTGGAAAGTTCACTCGGTGCTTCGCACTCTTCGCCGCGCAATATCGCATCCACATCGGGGAGGTGATCCATAATTTTGCAATACCCCAGAAAATCGACCGCCGCATCTTCCCCCACTGCTCCGCTGATTGCTTCAAGAAGGAGAGTGTGAGGCAACGGACTTCGAAGGATTTTATGAACCGCTTCCCAGCTGCGAGGCGTCGCAAAACTGCGGAGATTTTTCAGAGGATCAAATCCAAATAATGCACTGTTTTTAAACCCGATATAAGCAATCAGACGAGGGTCAATGCGCGATTTTACCGCCCAATCTCTCCAATCATCACTACTCACCTCCATCTCGATATGGACAAACCGATTGGCCAGCGGTGAGGGGAGACGGTAGACGACGCCACGATCCCCCTCACGGTTCCCTGCCGCGACAATCGACCACCCATCAGGAAGAGTGTATTCCCCCACCTTACGATCAAGTATCAGCTGATAGGCTGAAGCCTGTACGGCAGGGGCGGCGGCATTGAGCTCATCGAGGAAAAGGATCCCCTCCCCCTCACGAGGTAAAAACGACGGCGGCGCCCAGAGTGCGGTATGGGACTCTTTCTCATAAAACGGGATCCCTTTAAGATCGGTGGGATCGAGTAAGGAGAGGCGCAAATCGATACACTCGAGATTTTTCTCTTTGGCAATCTGTTTGATAATCGAAGATTTCCCTATCCCCGGTGCTCCCCAGAGAAAGGTCGGGATCTGCGATTCAATGAGAGATTCTACCGTTATTTTCGCCTGTGAACTGCGCATCAGAACCATCCTATATTATGAGTTTGTATGTGTTTTCCAAAAGCCGGGTTTGTTTTCACCGCCCGCTCAAACCGCCGATCCAATGAGAGTTGGTAAAGGGTCTCTATCGGCGTGGAAGTATTGGATGACAGAGCCGATAACACCTCAGCATCACCGTCAGAAGCTAGCAATTCGAGTTTATCGCTAGAGAGTGAGGGATTCAAAGCGAGAAAAGCGGAAAATTGTCCGCTCTCAAAGAGGCGATCCAAAATTTTGGCTTCGGTAGCAGAATTGGAAGCGAGTGCTTTTAAAACCGTATCTTCCCCTAAAGCAAAAAGTTTTTCTTGCATCGTGGGTGTAAGGCTCGGATTCGCCGCCAAATTCACAGCATAACTCTCCAACAACCACCCAAAACGATCCTCATTCAGTAAGATTTTCGATGCGATCAAATGAGGATAATCTGATTCCAACTGCGTAATACCATGAGGTGAGAGGGAATGATTTTGTGCAAGAATTTCATTAACATCATCACGATTCAATCCCAATAACTCCCTCTCCAATGCCAACGGCTCCCGATGAGCCATCAACGCCGCTCTCTCCTGTAATAGCAGACGCAAAATACTCTCTTGCGTATCGGGATGAAGCGCAATCGCATCCAATACTCCGTTCAAAGAGCGATCTTTGGGATTTTTGATTTCATTCGCGATTGGGGAGAGTTCTGCGATAGCAGCGATCAATTCTCGATTTCCATACCGCTCGATCAGATGAGCCAACCCGCTCATCGCGTACTGTACGTTGTGATTGCGATCCAGATCAGCGTAAAACCGCCCGATGATCGAAGCGGTCACGTCTCGATTAGTGTCATTATCAAAGAGCCCCTCGCATCGCCAATCGTAAAGTTTGAGGAGTTTAAAAAACAGCTCATCGGTGATGTAGGGATTTTGCAAGAAATTGACAAGGCGTTCTTGATTACGAGAGAGCTTGAGGCTCATCAGCAACCGATTAGGCTCGATGGAACGGCACAACCACTCTTCGAAAGGGGCAAGCTCAATAATCGGCGTATTCGATTCCTCATACAACCGTGCCGATTCGCTTTGTTCATACGGATTCATCATCCGCCCCTCGATAATGAGGGCGACATCTTCGCTATAACTGCATACACGGGTAATTTTATGGAGTTTGAGGAGAGTATCAAACTCATCAGAGTTAAGTGCACGGGTTTTCCCTAACAATAAAATCGATTTTTCGCCCAATGCTTCATAGTTCATAACGCGTATTATATTCAGAGACTCTAAAAAAATTCACACAAAGGTATAATGTCGCCAATAGTTTAAAAGGATTTTAACGATGGAAGAACTTTACGAGGGAATTGCCGCTTACGATGCGGGAGACTACACCAAAGCGCATGAGCTTCTCTACCCGTTAGCCGCCTACAAACGCGATCCTGAAGCACAGTTTCATATGGGGATGATCTACTTTTACGGTGAAGGGGTGGAAAAAGATATCGATAAAGCGATGGAGTGGTGGAAGAAAGCAATGAGAAGCGGTCATGTTGATGCGGCTTACCGCCTCAGCGAACTGAAGACATCAACCAAAACGACGTTTTAAGAACCTATGCTATAATCTCTACCATGATGTTAAAAGAGAGAATTTCACAATGATTGATCTATTTAAAGAACACCGCAAAAATTTTCAAGAAAAGTTAATTGAAAAAATGGCGGTTTACTATTATCGCTATACTCGATACCACACCAATTATTCCGTTGTGATATGTTATGTGGCTGAAGCAATAGATCTCTCTATAATTAAAACACATATACGTAAAAGTGACGAATTTTTTAAACTCAATAACCACTTATATGCTTTTGTTCTGGATTCGACAGATGATGCCCAAGGGATTAAAACAGCTAATAATATTTTAAGTATTATCCAACCGCAGTATTTTTCGAAGCATCTTTATATGGCAGTCGTAACCGCTAGCAATTACACGGATACATTTCAAACCATCCACGATCTTTTTGATCTGATTGAATATGCCCTTCATCATAATATCAATAACAGTGTCATTGACTCTACGCAACCTGTCCTACACGAGGGCTAATAAAAATTCTTTATGCTATCACCCGTTGGATAGAATAACGCATATCCTCATCTAAACTCTCCATATTACTGAGCATCCAAGATAAGTACCCTTTATCCCCTTCAGCAATCTCCGTAAGTGTTTTCCCTTTGTATTTGCCAAACTTCAATGGATGACGCTGCCTAGCACTCGAACGAAATTGCAATATCAAAAGAACAACATTTTAAGAGTCAGTTTCAATATTCTTTGAAAAATCCATCATTAAGTGGTATAACTTAAACTTATCATGACTTGATTTATATAGTTTATTTACTTGAATAGTATTAAAAAAAGTTCCAATCTTTGCCATATTTTGGTCAATATCCATCGAACAAACTATAAAACCAATCATTCCATTAACACCATAATGCGAAGGATAATAGTATTCTATCTGATCAGACTTATACGCTGTCGTAAATCTTGCTATACCATCATTATTATATGCTTTGTTTAATGTATTTTTTCCGTCAAGGCGTTTACATTCAATAATATAAAATGCATCAAAGTTTTCAAAGTCGTTTTTTGTGTGAATTTTTATATCAACACGCCCATCATTTACATCGACTTCTTTATCGAACCTAAAACCTGTGATATTGCACTGATTATTTCTTATATCAGTTTTATTGATATAATCATCCAATAATCTATCTCTTATATAATTC
>NZ_JBAQPS010000105.1:0-7326 GCF_049305995.1 Sulfuricurvum sp. | reverse complement strand
TCATCATTTTCATTGTATTTTTCAAATGCAACAATACTATGAAACGATTGGTGATCACGCAATTTTTGAGACATGATATAACCGGCACGAATAGACGTATTTGGAATATCTTTATTTTCAATTATGGCTGCTTCAAAGGTATTTGGAATCATTTTTGTATCATTGGTAGCAAGCATAATACTGTCGATACCTTGACGTCCTACTTTGACGTTGCTCTTACCATTTTTATACTCTAAATACGATTCTGCAAAGTTACCCATTGCCCCTTCGGTACCGTCTGCACGTGTATGATAGGTATCTTTACCCGCTTTTCCATAGTTTGTTGTTGCGCTAAAACCATCTTTATTATCATTATGCATTGGAACCGTGCCGTAGAACCCTACAGTTGCACCAATCCCATGAAAATAACCTGTTTTGTAGACTAAACTACCACCAATACCCCACATTCTATTATCAGCAGTAGTACCATTTTTTTGAGTATCCCAATCCCAAAAAAATGAATTTGAACGTAGACGTCCATAGACTTCACCCTCGGTGAACATCTCTTGAATAGAATTTACCGCACTAGGTGTTTTGGTATATTCAACTTGATAATTCCCTTTAAGAACACGGTCTTCTGTTTTAAGCGCTTGCGCCGACGTTGCCAATAAACAAGTAGCAGCCGCTACCATACTAAGTTTTACTAATTTCATTCCTAACTCCTATTTTGATTTAAACGCCAAAGGAATAAAATCCCTTTGGCTACGCTAACCGCTATGACACATGTATCGAAGCGAAAAGCCTAACAAAGTGCAGGCAAACGCTTGCCCCATACGGGGCAGATTTTAGTCTCTAACAGCTTTTTGAGCCTTTTTTCGGACATCCGCAGTTATAATCCATGATACGGACATTACTGTTACCGCTGATGTTCACATTTTTCTGGCGACGAATATACCCCGCAGTGACATCAAAAACCGGACGGGTCAATGAGTCTTTGAGGTTTGAACCTGCATTTTGCAGGTTGCCACCCCATGAAGAGACTTTGTACACTTTCGAATCATTGAGAGGTTTTCCCCCCACCATAATATTCGTAATCCGTTTTCCTGTAGCGGCTCCGACACGAATTTCGTAGGTGACACCGCCGAGGCGGCTCATGTCTCCACCTTGTTGATAAAGCGGATTGGCATTAAAAACGTTATCCGCAATATCTTCGAGCAACGTACGGATATGAAGCCCTGTCAATTCAAACGTATAGACGTTCGGATAGGTGATTGCCGTCATATCGTAGACATCATCCATCGTGATTTTGTCACCACCGAGAACCGTAGTTCCCCATCGATATCCCGGAGTAAATGAAATATCCGAATCCATCGCATCGATAATCGAATCGTTGATCAGCTGATCGAACGTAGAATGGAACGTGTCGCGCTTGAACAACGTCGATTTTGTAATCCCTAACACTTCAGAAAGCTCTGAATCGTACGGTGAGTACAGCTCTTTGACCAATGCTTCACCCTCTGGATCAGCAGGGATCAGGTTGGAGGCTACAGGGATGAGTTTGTACTCATACCCTTTGACCTTATGGTTTTGGATATCGATATCCAAACGCCCTACGTATTTACCGTGGCTTCCCGCGATCACGATCACCGTTCCGTTGATCACGGTCGGACGAGGTGATGGATCATGGGTGTGTCCGCTGAGGATGAAATCGATCCCCTTGACTTGACGGGCAACCTCTTGGTCAACGCTGAAACCATCATGCGAGAGGACAACGACACAGTCCACTTTTTCCTCTTTACGAAGTTTATCGACATAGGTTTGGAGTGTATCTAAACGCAGACCAAAACTCCACCCTTGGGTAAACTCTTTCGGGTTTGCCGTCGAAGTAAACGGAAACGACTGACCGATAATACCGATCTTCGCACCGCCGCGCTCCATAATAGTGTAAGGTTCAAAAATAAGCTCTTCAAAATCATCGGCAAACGAATCATCTCCGACGACGTTTTGGGAAACGAATTTTGCGTTCAACATCTCGATGAGTTCTTTGACCCGTTTTTTACCGTAGGTAAATTCCCAGTGACCGACCATAACGTCTACACCGAGGTAATTTTGGGCTTTTACGATCGCTTCACCGGTCGTTTTAAGGGCAACGCCCGTCCCTTGCCACGTATCCCCTGAGTCAAGGAGCAATACGTTATCGGCACCACGCTCTTTTTTGACATGGTTGATGAGGGTTTTCATGTGTGAAATTCCCCCCATTTTTCCGAACTTATGGGCAAGAGAGTCGAAATTCATAAACGTATCGAAATAGGCATCCAAGGTTTTACCCTGCATTCCGTAATGCTTCAAAAACGACTCACCGCACAAAAATCCCGGTGTCCCCGTCAAATTCGGAGCCGAAATCAATGTCGATGGTTCACGCCAGTAGAGCGGTTTGATATGAGCATGCATATCACAGATATGCAACAGCGTCACATTCCCTTTCGCGTTGAAGCTGTAAATATCTTTTAATCCCACTTCGTCAATCCGCTTAGGACCTGCCGCTGCAGAGGCAACAGCCGGTAATCCGATCCCAAGAGCGGCGGCGATATGGAAAAAGTCTCTTCGTGATAAATCCATAACCTGATCCTTAACGTTTCACGCTAGGGACATTAATAGGATTCCCTTTGGTTTTGTTCGTAACGTACACTTCAAGTGCAACGATCTCACGTGATCCAAGTGGAATCTCTGCGAGGAGAGCATTTTTCATACATTGTTGCATACGCTTATCCAATGTGACCATTTGACTTTGAGTCATACGGTATGCCGGCCATGTTCCAGCTGCTGCTGTCTCTTTCGCCCCTAGATCAGGAAGCGGTTGCATACGAAGACGCTGACCGACGATATCCATACTGTGACAGTTGTTGCATGAGAGGCCGCGACCGCCGCGACGCTCTTCAAACACTTGTTGTCCGAGTTTCATCATCTCAACCATGTGTTTGTTTGCTTTGACATCGATAGAGGTTTTTTGTCCGTTTGCGATTGATTTCACATACGCCGACATTTTAACCATCTCTTTGCTCTCTAGCTTTGGAGAGGGTTTTTCGCTTGCTGCAGCTGCCATTTGAATAGTCTGTGCCAACGTCACTACTTTTTTTGCACTCTCTACATAACGGGGAAAACTTGCAATGTATTTCGGAAGATCTTTCTCTTTTACACCCAGCATTTTTGCATAATTAGCTGTTCCGACAAGTTCACCGAAAAGTTGTTCACCCTCAGCCACTTCCATCTCAGCCGGATTGCTCTCTAAAAGCTCCGCATACATTTTTTTATCGGCATCCGACATACTCAATTTTTCTTCTGCATTAACGGAACCCAAAAGGGCTAAACACACTAACGCTGCCGTGATTGATAACGTTCGCATGATTTATCCTTTTGGATTGATGGCACTGGTCGTTTCGACGCTTTGCCCTTTGTTATCTTTAGCGATAACTTTGAGTGTTCCTGCACCTGGAACTTTAAAACTGATAGACATAAGCGGATTAACTGACAATGATTCCCAGATAACCATTTTTGTAATCAACGCATCGTTAAACATAAATTTAACTTCATCGATATACTCAGCCGGGATAATCGCTCCCGTATCTTTGTTTTTACGCATACCTGTTTCCATCGGGTGCATTGCCATAAAATCGATTTTGACGATATCGCCTGCTTTGTAATCTTTTGGTTTGATTTTGATCAATGTTTTCATTTTTATTATCCTTGTTGTTTCTTTTTTATAAAACTGGATTCCCAATCTAGTTGGGAATGACGTTGATTCTAAATCAACCACATCCGCCGATGGTTACTTTGACGTTTTGTTTCGCGGTGAGGAACGTTCCATCACTCATCTCAGCGATAGCGACAACATCTTGAGTCCCACCGAGTTTTACACGGGTACCGAAAAATGCTTCACCGTTTGCAGGGGTCAAATAGATATTTGCACAACGTACATTTCCGTTTTTAGAAGCGAGTACATGGATTGCTTTAACATGATCTTTGGATGTCATTGGGCTTTCAACCGTTACTTTAACCGGTACAACCGCACCGTTTTCAGCAATCTCAGGGGCTTCCATTTTTACTTTACTAGATGCTACCAACGCTTTGCCGCCGGTAATCGCCGCTACCGCTGTCTCATAATTCATCTCATTGGGACCTGTCGGTTTTTTCTCATCCGCCGCACTTGCCACATGAGGGAGTGCTACTGCGCACGCCGCCGCCACTCCAAAACCTTTTAAAAATGATCTTCTTTCCATAATATTCTCCTTATTTACTTTTTAACGGCTGTGATGTAGGATACCAAATCACATACTTCACGCTCGTTCATCAAACCATTGGCGAGGTTAACCGTCATCGCCGATTTTGGGTTGTCCAATCGTGGATCAGCGATCTTTTGGTACATAAACTGAGCATTGCGAACTCCGCTATCTATAAAGAGCTCTTTATACTTGCTCAAGTCCGGTCCGATATTACCGTACCCTTTTGCACCCTCGATATTATGACAGGCGACACAGTTACCCATTTGTTTCTCTTTACCGTTAGGTAGAAGACGAGTTAAACCTTCCGGCGGATTCTCTTTCGCATCTTTTCCGTTTAGATTATGAAAAATGTATTGTCCACGAGCGATCGCTTTAGGATCAGAACTGACACAACCCTCGATCATCGTATACGCTTTTGCAGCAGGCAAGGCATCTTTAATCAAAATGGCCGTCGCATCCGGGGTCTCAATTACCTGTGATAAATCGGCTGCACTTAAAAAAGTCGCTAGACCGAGCATGATCACTTTTCGCATTGGCTCTCCTTAAATTCTTATTTCGAGGAGTATTGTAAGACAGGAGTGTAAAATTTATGTAAAAAAACTCACTAATTACGCGGATGTATAAAGTGGGGGGTAAAACGTATACGAAAAGGTACTCCCCTCGCCGTATACGGAGTCGATGACGAGCTCAATTCCCGCTTTATCGATAATCGATTTAACAATATTAAGTCCGATTCCAAATCCCCCCTTATCACGGTTTTCGCGATAATAACGCTCAAAAATGCGATTTACATCTTCGATCCCGACTCCGTTATCTTGAAATCGGAGTATGCAATGGTCGGCAAAACCTTCTAAAACAACTTCAATCTCCCCCTCTTCATGAGAGTATTTGATCGCATTGGAGAGATTATTATCGATAATACGCTGTAACTGAGTCGGATTAAAATGGAGGATAACATTTTCAGCGAGATGGGGACGTATCGTTATATTTTTGAGCGCCGCCACTTCATGAAAATAATCAATCCTCTCTTGAAGATACAAACTCAAATCGATTCGCTCATACTCAAAAGCCAAACGTTCATTTTTAATCAGATAGTCCATATCGTTATAGAGTGTTGCCAATGTTTTTGTTGCCGCTTTAATCCGCTGAAGGTATTTATTACTCGGGTTGGAGCGATGATAGAGATCAATATTGACGTTAATGATCGAAAGCGGCGTATTGATCTCATGCATCGAGTCTTTGATAAATTGATCCAGCCGTTGATTGATCCTCTGAAACGGTAATGCGAAACGGTCCAAAAAGTAAAGAGATAATACAAAAATCAACGCCGCAATCGAGAGGAGGATGACTACTACATCCTGATAAATTCGGGCATACGAAATCTCCCCTCCTACCACCAGATACGATGCATCAAAATAACGTCTCTCAGGGAGTGCCACGATCAAATACGCATATCCATCTTGTATATAATATCCCGTTTTTTGAATCATTAGATCAGATTGAATCAGGGTAAAAATAGGATTGAAATGGAGATCATACAGCCCTGATTGAAACGAGCGGAACCTCGGATAATCAAACGTTTGTTTCTCTTTTGGGTCAAACTCTTCCATAGCCCGTAGTATAAGATGCGATTGACGTTTGAGCTTAAATTCATACTGAATCTCATACACGTATTTCATGTACGTTACATACAGATAAGTAGGGGCGAGGAGCAACACTGCCACCAGCATCGTATACAAAAAGGCGTTTTTGAGAGCATAGCGATTATCGTTCAATGATGTATCCCAGCCCGCGTCGATTTTGGATGATCTCTATGGGGAGTTTTTTACGTAAATTGTTAATCTGAACCCGTATGTTGGCAGGATCGACGTACTCACCCCAAATCTCATCTTGGAACATTTCCACCGATACGATTTGATTTGTGTGTTTGAGTAAAACGGTAAAAATCTCTTTTTCCGTTTTTGAGAGGGCGATATTTACCCCCTCGTGAGTCAACGTAAAATGTTCTGTATCATACATCAGCTCTGAACCAAAATCAATTTTATTTTCACCGTCATGATAGTGACTTTTCAGCGCGTGCATGATCCGTATCTGCAACTCGGTTAGATCGAACGGTTTGCGGATATAGTCACAACACCCCGATTTATACCCCTCTTGCAAATCATCCACATTGACCATCGAGGTGAGAAAAATCGCCGGTGTTTTATTCCCTTCCTTACGCAATGTCCGAAGCAGATCAAATCCATTCATCCCCGGTACGTTCACATCGAGAAGATAAAGATCAAAATGGGTTTCATATATGGCATCAAATGCCCTCTCTCCGTTAGAGAATCCCATAACTTCAAGCCCCAAATCTTCTAAAAATTCAGTAATGCTTATACGGAGCATATACTCATCTTCAAGTAGCAACACTTTCATCGTATCTCTCCCTTGATTTCGTTTGTCACTTTATAACCCAGCAGTATTCCGATCAACTCTTCTTTGGAGTACGTTCCCAATCGTTCCCTCGCCTCTTCCAGATAAAGTTCCCGATCTTCGGGAGGAACTGTATCTTTTAGATACAATAGCTCTTTATCATAAACACTTTGATACGGTGTATTAGCGGGCGTTTTTTTGATCATCACATCGTATAATTCACTGCGGGAAAGATGAATCAAAAAGGATATATCCTCTTCGTCCGAGTGAGCGTAAGTACTGATTTGTTTTGGAGAAAGGGAAAAAACAAACGCTCCGATACTTTCCCCCTCACCGTTCATCATTGGTTCATAAAAAAGATACCGTCCTCCACTGACAAGCACACGTGCGGTTTTCAAGGTTTTAAAATTGACTCCGTTTAAAAACTTCAAATCACTTTTGGTATATTTGGGATTTGCTAAAATATACTCTTTTCCGATGCTCGGATTATCTTGCATAAATACCGCCGTTTCGTAAAACCGTTCATCCATCAAAATATACAGATCAATCCCCAAACGGTCGAAATATTCCTGAGTCGATTCGAAAAAAGAGACCACTTCCACAAAGCCGATCATCTTTTCGGTATGGTAGACCGGAACAGTCGCTTTGATCC
>NZ_JBAQPS010000104.1:0-10680 GCF_049305995.1 Sulfuricurvum sp. | reverse complement strand
TCCGTCTACGTTAACACTGTGTTTCCTTCGGCAGGAAGCCCAGGAAATCATTTGGTTACCGTGCAGCCATAGCCCGCTTTTTTAACCGAGTCGCACATTACCTCAGGTTTTGTGCCGTCTACGGCTTTTACTTCCGCTTTACCCTCTTTGAGATAAACAGTAGCCTCTTTTACCCCTTTGACGTCAGCTAAAGAACCTTTTACATTTTTCACACATGCAGGACACATCATCCCATCGATTTTGAGATTGACCAACTGATCGGCACTCGAAACGGCCACTAAAGCAACAAGAGAGAGGAAAACTTTTTTCATTCACGAATCCTTTAAATAATTTCATGCTATTGTTTCATAGAAGTGTTAAATTTGTGTTAAGTCTTAACACTTTTGTAACTAAAAAAATATAAAATTATAATATTTAAAAAAAGGTTAGATTATGAATAGTATCGAATGGTGGCTCATAATTTCGATTGCGTTTGCTGGAAGCTTAGGTCACTGCATCGGAATGTGTGGCGGATTTATCGTCGCGTATAGCTCCACTAAAATCGATTCGACGATGAGTAAAGGTGCTCAACTCATCCGTCATAGTGCCTACAATCTTGGACGAGTCAGCTCCTACGTGATCCTCGGTATGATTTTCGGAGCGATTGGATCGCTTATCAGTATGAGCATGGAGATGCACGGAGCACTCTTTATCTTTGCCGGAATCATTATGATTATTACCGCTCTAGGTATGTTCGGTCTCTCATCCCTTATCCATGCTTTAGAGCGGGGATTTTCATCCAATTCACTCTTTAAAACCCTTTTTTCCCGCCTCATTAAAAGTAAAACGATTGGAAGTTTTTTTGCTTTGGGGGTGATGAACGGCTTTTTCCCTTGCGGATTTGTCTTTTTCTTTGCTGCCAAAGCAGCAGCTTCGGCATCAATCATCGACGGTGGATTGATTATGGCGGCATTCGGTTTGGCAACAGTGCCGACACTCCTCGCTTTGGGTCAATCCGTAAGCTTTTTCAAAGAGATTGCCTTTCGCCAAACAATGAACCGTATCGCAGCGTTAGCAATCCTCATATATGGTGTTTACAGCATATATTACGGCTTAGCCTACTTTTTCGATCTTCCCCTCTGATGGGAGAATAAAACTAAAACAGCTCCCTATCCCCACAGTACTCTCAACCCAAATTTCTCCATCATGAAGCTCAATAATTTTTTTCACTAAACTAAGTCCTAACCCTGTCCCTTTAATCGCTTCGTTTTGGTGCTCACGTATCTGAGTAAACGGATCAAATAAAGTTGCTATTTTTTCTGCGGGAATCCCGTGTCCATGGTCTATAATAGAAAATTTTTCTTTTTTATCGATCGTCTCATGGATAAATATAATCGATTCTCCATCAGGAGAAAATTTAATTGCATTGGTAATCAGATTGACAAATACCTGTTTGATCAACTGCCGATCAGCATACATATGAAAATTATGATCGATTTGAAGTACACACTTAATACTCTTTTTTTCTGTCATAGGTTCAATTAAAATTTTGACTTCATCCATTAAATCCGATATTAAGAAATCTGTTTTTAAAATATCCATTTTCCCTGATTCTATTTTTGAAAAATCAAGAATCGTATTAACCAATGAGAGAAGATTTTTACCCGATAGATTGATTTTTTCTACAAATAGTTTAACCGTATCAGGGGTATCTTTTTTTGCCATAAGAACTTGTGAAAACCCAATAATGGCATTCAGTGGAGTTCGAAGTTCATGGCTCATATTGGATAAAAAGGCATCTTTGGCTTTATTGGCTTCTTGAGCTTGTTGCATTGCCGTAATCGCTTCATCACGGGAAGCTCTAAGCTCTTCTTGAGCACGAAGTTCTTTGTTTTGTTCCCTAAGTGAACGATTTGCTTCTTCCAATTCTTTGGAACTAACATCGAGAGTACGTTCTAACAATCGACGCTCTTTTTCAGCATCATCATAAAATGTACTGATACTTTTTAAAAACGGTCTCAATTCTTCCATTAATTCCGGTTTTAAGAAACGCCGCATTTGACGAATCAAGAGTCGATGATAGATGGCATCGCTCACGTCTAATCCTTATTCATAAATACTGACAAGAGTCATTGTTTGGTTATGAAGAGTACAGCGGCTCTCACCTTTCTCAGATAATTCACCATAAGAATAAAAACCTGTAATGATTGCTTTATCCCCTAACGTTTCACGAATAATCTCCAGTTCCTCTTCGCATAGTTGTCCTAGTACCAACCTACGTCCTACACAACTTACAGCTACAACTAAAAATTCATCATCTTGAGACATTTTCGAAGCTTCAGCCGCTAATCCGGCATGTTCTATCAATAAATCCATATTGGTTTTAAGCAATCTACATAAGTACCCTTGAGGAACATCTCCTGCGAATGTTAGAGTATTTGCTGCTTCATCGACCGCTAAAAGAGTTCGTATTAGAGGAGTAGAATAGGCATCTTTACGAACACTCATCGGAAATCGCAAACCGCTTCCCGGTAAATCAGATGCAAACTCTCCCAAATAGCTTTTGTAAAGTTCTAATGCCGGTTTATCATCAATACTGTATAAAACATTTGCCTCAGATCGGGTAATAATCCGTTCAGATCCAAACTCTTCCCATCCGGCGAAACATCCACTTTTCGCGTGTAGCGTTTCTCCATAAAATCCGATTGCAGCAACCATACCCGTTTGAGCCGGAGCCTGCGCAATCACATAGGTTGTTTCAAAACGTGTTCCATCTCCTGCCAATCCTCCCGTAATCGTGACTCCTTCAGGCAAGATATCTGAAAATCCTCTGGCGAGCTCACTTCCATTGATTGTTAATCCGTCCGAAAGGATTAATACGTGCCGAAGCGATTTATCCATTAATGCTCTACCTAATGTCAATCCAATCGTTTGAGCATCTAAATACTCTGTTACTTTTTCAGCTACGCAACGGACACGTGATCGATCAAATGTAATTGCGGTTACAATCGCATCCTGATCATGGATAAGAGTATCGCTTATACTGCCTGAACTGCTAGCACCTGTGATGATAGCATTAGGATATATTTTTCGTAATTCTTCAAACCACTCTACACTGTGGCAATGCGGATGATCAAAGAAAACCAAGACTAAATGACGATTTTCTGCTTCTGCTTTATTGTATTCACTCCACCCATGTTGCTCATTCCATCTGATTTGTTCGCTTCTCATAATGCATCTCCTTTATTTTCGACTTTTATATTTATAGCTAATTTTTTATTCGGTAAAGCAATAAAAAAACTGCTCCCCTTACCTAAGACACTCTCAATCCAAACTTTTCCATTATGTAATTCCATGATTTTCTTTACAATTGCCAAGCCCAAACCGGTTCCTTTTATCGCCTCATTTTGATGTTCCCGTATTTGGGTAAACGGATCAAACAAAGAGGCAATTTGATCATTCGGTATTCCTACCCCATGATCATGAACCACGAAAACTTCAAATCCATTTGCATGTCGATATTCAAGCTCTATGGATGAAAAATCAGGTGAAAATTTAATCGCATTTGTAAGGAGATTTACCAATACCTGTTTAATAAGCTGACGATCAGCATAAATGTTGATCGGTTTAGATAATTCCAAAGAGAGCGTTATATTGTTTTTAAGCGCTATTGATTCAACTAAAATTTTCACCTCATCGATCAACTCTTGGATCTCAAATGACTCAATCATGATATCCATTTTTCCCGATTCGATTTTCGAAAAGTCAAGAATAGTATTGACTAAAGTGAGAAGATTCTTACCCGAAATATGAATTTTTTCTATAAATCCTTTAACTCCATTGGAAATATCTGGTTTTACCATGAGTATTTGAGAAAATCCGATAATAGCATTAAGAGGTGTACGTAGTTCATGACTCATACTGGATAAAAAAGTATCTTTGGCGATATTCGCTTCTTTTGCCATGATCAAAGCCTTTTCAAGCTCTTGCTGAACAATCAGCCGTAATTGAACGAAATAATAAACCAATGTCAAAATAAAAGCAGCTACCACAGCTAAAAAAGATTCAAATATAAATCCGCGAAATGCATTTTTGAGATATTCACTCTCCCGAAAAATGATAGCATACGCTACTTTTTCCCCCGTAATAACATTTTTCAAAGGTAAAAATGTTGCCAGAATATACCGCCCATGAAAAATGCCGTAAACGGAAAATTTTTTCATTGCACCCATTTTTTGAATAACATCGGCTTGTTGTCCAAAAAGATTCAAATATTCGTTGTGTGTACGGAATGTCTGTTTTTGTCGATCATATGTATCCATGTCACGCTCAAGCCTAAAAGCAGGATTTAGGCGATAGGGGATATAATTACTCTGTTCAGATTTAAACACTTTCTCTTCCACAACATCAGCACGCATTACAATATCAAGCTCTTGTTTCTGATCAAGTTCATAAGCCTCTTTATACGACAGTGCTGAACTCGATATCTCTACACTCCCGATATAACTTTTCGTACGATCGAACAGAGGGTACACATACCGAAATCCATTAAATATCCGCCCTTCTTCAAATCCGCTAATCGGTCTATGGGTGCGATTGACATACTCTATCGTAGGACGAATTCCAATAAGGCTGTCACCAAATTGCTTCGGCTTATGAAAGCGTAAAAAACTTTCATTATCGGGAAGCTGAAAATGAAGCTGCTGTATCCGAAAGCGATGCAAAACAGCATAATCATCTTTCAGTAATTCCCATAATTTCTTTCGTATGACCTTTTGTTCGGAAACATCTGCATAATGAGCTTTTTTATAAACGTCTATCACCTCATCTGTATTGATAATCGTCGTGTACATCAGAGCAGATATCTCTTGAAGCGATCGAGAATGACGAGTAAAATCAGACTCTATCTCTCGCTCTTCATTTAAAATAAAATTTTGGAGATTACGATAATTAAAAAGTGTATCTATCCCAACAAAAATAACAACCAAACCAAGAAAGATCCCAATATAAAACCCTTTCGTCCGAGCCCATGACGAATAGAGCCATGTCATGTGTTATCCAGTTTCAATCGACACATAGCAGGCTGCGGAATAACTATCCAAAACGTTGCACCACCCGATGCATTGTTTTTAATATTAACTTCTCCCTGGTGCAAATCGGCTATTTTTTTGATAATCATAAGTCCAAGACCTGTTCCTATTTCTTCAATATAACGAGCATTGGCAAGCTGAGAAAAAGGCTGAAATAATGTGTGAATTTTTTCTTGTTCGATCCCATTTCCATGATCAATCACACGTAATATCACTGCATTACTATACTCATCTTTACAACACTCAAGACGGATCTTTCCACTTTGTGGAGAAAATTTGATAGCATTACTGAGCAAGTTAATTAAAGCTTGTTTTAAAAGATAAAAATCGGCAATCATCTCCTCTACATCTGATTCAATCTCTAAAGAAAGCTTTTTTTTGAGCAATAACGGTTCAATAATAGTTTCGATTTCTTGCAAAAGTTTTAAGATAGGGAAAGATTCCGGACTATAATCCATTTTTCCCGATTCAATTTTAGAGAAATCCAATACAGTATTCACAATTGAAAGAAGTGTTTTACCTGCGACTTGAATTTTCTCAATAAATCCTTTAGCGTTCTCATTTGTGTCAGATTTCGACATTAAAATTTGCGAAAATCCTATAATAGCGTTCAAAGGAGTCCGCAATTCATGGCTCATGCTCGATAAAAATGCATCTTTTGCTTTATTGGCGGCTTCAGCCGCAATTAACGCTTCTTGCAACTCAACTGTTCGCTCCTCAATCATTTGTTCGAGGGCCTGATTAATCTCCCAAATTTCGAGACTTTTATCTTCGAGTAACTTTTCAGCACTTTTACGAGCTGAACGTTCTCGTTCGAACCGCTTTTTCCACTGAGCTGCGTCTGAATCAGCCATACCGTCTTACCGTAAATCGAGCTAATCGACCTGTTTCATCCGCTTGATTATCTTCCAGTATTTCAATGGTTTCGTGAAAAAAGTCAGCTGCACCCAACATCAAACCTCTTGCAAGAGACATTAGAGGTTTATTTGATTTATAATCAATTATAAGCTCATTTTCATTAAGCGTTATCAATTTGAAACTTGGTAAATCAGCATCCGGATAAAGTTTTTTTACTTCCGGATGGATAAAGGTGTCAACTTGGGAAATAAATGCTAAGGATGAACTAAAGTTTGCTACCATGGGAGGATAAAGATTTACAATCCGTCCAAATAAATGACGACCGTATGCTTCAATCAAATCTCCGGCAGGTGAATTGGTGATTTCTGCCAAACGAGAAACTATCGCTACCAATTCTTCATAAGAGTAATTAGCAGCCTGGGTATAAGCCCCTTTTTCTTCCAACATAGAGGCTTCTAACATCGCATCCAAAGTATCAAATCCGAATTTATTTTCTACAAACTCTACTAATTCTGTAAAAACCATCCCTTTCACACATGATCCTTTTTATTGTTTTGATTTGATCGAATCGAGTGCTTCATCAAAGGCACTAAGGTTTAATCCAAATACCGCTATAGTTTCTCGTGCTTCACTCAGCGCGTTCTCGCTTAATGGATTATGTAAATTAACCGCTTTACTGATAACATTAAGTACTTGCGCATATTTATTTTTTGTTTCTGGATTCGAAATTTCATGCAATATTTCAGTCAATGCAGACTCAAAATTCCAATGTTCAAACATCATTGCCGCAATCTCATAACTGCTCATCCCCAAATAACGTTGCTCAGCTTCAGCAATCGGTACGCCTTGAGAGATATCGGTTGTAAATTTATCCGATTCACCAAGACTAATCATTTTGAGCGAAGCGACCAACTTCCCTAACTCCATCAAAAATGCCGTGCTTTGCAGAAGAGATATCATACTTTTATCTACATTCCGATACCACTCACGCACTAAAGAACTTTGAAGTGTTGAAATACGACTTAAATCATCGATAGTTTTACTATAAGGACTTAAATCAACTGCAACTGTTTTTTTAATTGCATTGGCTGCTGCAAATCCTCGAATCATAGAAATACCGAACAACATAACCGCTTGTTGAATAGAAGATATCTCTTTACTCATACCATATAAAGGAGAATTAACCGATTTAAGTATGTTAGCACTCAACATCGGATCACTCTGAATTACTTTTGAAAGTTCTTCGATATTTGTATCATGACTCATACATAATTCTTGAATCCGAATAATTGACTCGGGAAGAGGGGGAAGGCTTTTTATTTCGTTAACCATAATTTTTTCTCCTTAATTAAATTCGATTGGATAAGTAAGTACAAATTTGTTGGATATCTGTTTTGTTAAAGATTCCCTCGACACTCTCAGTATCAGGAAGATGTGCAATCAGTTTACTATCATCTTCAGCCGAAATAATGATAACGGGAATCCGAATTTGATTATGCTCCATAAATTGCAATACTTCTGAGCTAATACCATCCACCAAAAAGAAATCAAGGACGATAAAGTCAAAAGATTCTTTTTCTAACAATTCTTTAGCTTTATTAACTGAATTAGTAACCACTAAATGGTAAAACACATTCAATCGATCAATCAACATTTTTTGATACTCAGGAGTATCCTCGACGATAAGCATCCGTTTCGCTTTTTCGTTAGACGAACTATAGCGTTCTATTGTATTTTGAGTTTGAGATACAGGAATGGTAAAATAAAAACACGATCCTTTGCCCAGCTCACTTTCTACCCACAAACTTCCCCCATGCAAATCTTCAATAATCCGCTTGGAAATTGCCAATCCAAGACCTGTCCCTTTTGAAGATTTTTGAAATGGATTTTCAACTTGCGTAAAAGGGTCAAAAAGTATTGCAATATCTTTTGCTTCAATACCGATACCGGTATCACATATCCCAAAACGGTAAACTCTTTTCTCATCATCAAACTCAACTGACATGTGGACATCACCTCCCTCAGGAGTGAATTTAATCGCATTGCTTAAAAGATTCAATAATACCTGATGAATGAGTTGTCGATCCAAATATAGCCCTAGAGAAATCATCTCGGAATAGTGAAAGCGAATCGATTTTTTTAATGCCATTGGCTCAATAATCGTTGCTACATCTCGCAACAATCCTGAAATAATGACAACATCTGGTCTGAAAGAGAGTTTTCCCGCTTCAAGTTTTGCAAAATCGAGAATCGTATTAACCAATGTTAGCAAATTATTTCCGGCAATACCGATTTTATCGATATAGGGTTTAAGAGTTTGAGGAAGCGTCTGATTCATCCCTAAAATTTGTGAAAACCCAATAATAGCATTAAGCGGAGTTCGTAGTTCATGCGACATATTGGCTAAAAACATATCTTTGGAACGACTGGCTCTCTCAACTTGATCAACAAGCTGTATTAACGCTTGTTCTCGTTCTCGATTGTAAGAGTTTTGACGGATAATCTCTAAAAGTATTTTGATAATATCTACCATAAAAATCTTGTTTGGAATTGATTTTATGACAACACCAATATTAATACGTTTCCCTTTTAAAATAAGTTTAGTACTGATATCGACCGCGACATCTTGAGGGAGATCCTCAAAGCCAATATAAAGATCATCGATACACCATCCCATAATCTGTTGTAATTGCATGTATAGTTTATCTTGTAAATTATCAAGAATCTCTTCTCCATCACGGCTTATTGATCCTTCATGAATCGACTGAGCGCAGGCTTCTAAAAATGTGACTCCTGAATGTATCCCTAAATAGGAGGTTGCCGAAATCTCTTCCAATGGTTTATCAATAATAGCATAAAGCGATGCAGAAACTGTTTCCACCTTGCTTTTAAACGTATCAATCTCTTTATCATCTCTATTGGAAGCTTCGATCAACTCTTCAACAGCTTTATGATAATTGTGATGAGAGATACGAGCTTCTTCTAAATTGATACCGAACCCTTCCAAAAGTTCCTTTTTATCCGCAAGCTGATCCATCAAAGCACTAAAAGGACATTGTTCTTCCGTATATATGCGCAAAGGAGTAATGTTTTTTTCTTTCCCTGAACTATAATAATTTAATACTTTTTTCTGACTTTGCTTATGAATCGTCAATGCAGCGTACAGTTTATCAAAAAGATTTAAAATTTCATTCTCTTTTTTCAATTCTTCTTGATGTTCAGCATAACGCTCAAAATAGCTATCTGTCATCACCAATTCTGAGATACGAAGCATTTTAGTGATAATGGTTAAATCCTCACGGATTTGAGTATTGACTTCACTCAAGCTAAGTATAATTTCATTAATAATGCCATAGCCTCGAGATATATGAATTGCTTCAAGTCCTATAGCGATATGAATCTCTCCGATTTGACGGGTACGGTGTAAAAAACGCTCATCCAACGGGTGAATAAATAGAGAGCTTAGATATTCTGATTGCATTCGTACCAGTCTTGGAACATCGGAAGAAGAGAGAATACTATGGTATATCGGATCTTTGAGAAGATAGTGGCTATACATCCGATCATACACCAATGCGGAAAATGAATGGATATAAGAACCTACTTTTTCTCGTCGTTGCATTTGTTCTTCATCTAATCCGAAAACAGAGATAAGGGACGCTATACTCACCGGTTTATGCATCAATTCCCCCCGACGGTTAGATAAGGGTCTAGTACCAATCGCATTTCATCCATATCAATAGGTTTTGAGATATAACGTTCAAAACCATGCATAAGTAATTTTTCTTTATCTCCGCTAATAGCAAAAGCCGTAACGCATATCATTGGGATATTCAACCCCATCTTCTTAATTTCCACTACTAACTCATACCCATTCATGAGAGGCATATCAACATCAGACAAAAGTAGATCAAAGGTATTATTTTGCAATTTTTCAAGAGCCTCGATTCCATTCGAAACAATATCCATTGTTACATCCGGATAGAGAATTTCTATCATTGCCTGAACAACCATTTGGTTGTATTCGTCATCTTCAGCGATTAATATATGCATACCTTATCTCCTTATTGCAATTGATCGATCAATTTCATGATCGAAGGTGTATCTTCTTCATCCGGAAAAGCCGCCTTTATTTTTAAAAAAACATCCAAATTAGCTATCAATAAATCTATCAACTGTTTATCAAAATGGGTACCTGAACCTTCTTTTAGAATATCAAGTGTCTGCTCAATCGTAAATGCTTTTTTATAAACTCTTTCCGAACTTAGCGCATCAAAGACATCAGCAATTGCAACGATCAATGCGTAAGGATGGATTTGCTCACCGCTCAACCCTTTTGGATACCCGGTTCCATCCACTTTTTCATGATGCTGTAACGCGATGATACGCCCTGCATCGATAACAGGATAATCCCCATCTGTTTCAAGCATCTTACCCCCAAGTGTTGTATGAAGCTTCATAATCTCAAACTCTTCAGCCGTAAAACGTCCCGGTTTGAGCAAAATACGATCGGGAATACCAACTTTACCAATATCGTGAAGCGGTGATGCATACAAAATAAGTTCTACCTCCTCCGGAGGCAATCCTGAAAGCTCAGCTAACGCAGCCGAATAATGACTCATCCGTTTAATATGCATTCCCGTTTCCATATCACGGTATTCTGAAGCTTTTCCCAAACGGGCAGAGATTTCATATTCGGTTTTCTTCGCAAAGACCAATGCTTCCTGAAGTTCTTTCGTCCGCTGTTGTACCT